>DATNQE010000026.1:0-8165 GCA_036702895.1 Trichocoleus sp.
CAAATGTTCGACAGACTAAAAGGGTTTAATCGCCCCAAATCCCCTGTCATCATTTGCTCCTATGGCTTCTACTGTTCTGATCACCGGCGCTTCCCAAGGTATCGGGCGTGCGATCGCAAACCTCTTCGCCCGCCACGGTTACAACCTGGTTTTGGCCGCTCGTGAAAGCGATCGCCTCAATCAGTTCGCAGCCGAACTCACGGCGAATAACCACTCCGTCTTGGCAGTGCCCACCGACGTCAGAGAGGCCGAGCAGGTCAAAGCGCTAGCCCAAACGGCCTTAAGTGAGTTTGGTACCGTCGACGTCCTTGTTAACAACGCCGGCATCTATATTTCAGGCCCAGCCGATCAGTTCACCCTAGATGATTGGCACCAGGCGGTCGACACCAACCTGTGGGGCTATATCCACGCAATCTACGCGCTGCTGCCCCACTTCATCGAGCGCCGCGCGGGCACGATTGTTAATCTGAGCTCCATTGGCGGCAAAGTGCCCCTGCCCTACCTAGTGCCCTACAGCACCACTAAATTTGCCGTTACTGGCCTCACCCGCTCCCTCCACAGCGAACTGGCTCCCAAGGGCATTCACGTCTGCGGCATCTACCCCAACTTGATCAAAACTAGCTTTTTAGAGCGAGCTATCTTTCGCGGTAACAACGAGGCCGACACACAGGCCCGGCGTCGACAGGTAGAACAGATCGTTCAAGTGCCGTTTGTCGAAAAGCCTGAAGAGGTTGCTGAGGCCGTCTGGAAAGGCGTTACTAAACGCCGCCGCGAAATCATTGTTGGCTCAGCCAAGCTCTCGGTCGGTAGCTACCGCCTCTTCCCCCAGGGCATGGCGTGGATGACCCGAAAAGTGTTTCAGAACAAAGACCACACTGACAGCCCAAACCCCCTGTAAACCGATTTTTGCAGAGCAGCCTCTGTAAGAACCTTCGTTCAAAAGCACCCGGAGAAGGGCCCCAAAAAGCACCTAGAACGCTGTGCGGCTGCTCCAGAATGAGTTAGCTGCACGGCGTTCTGCTTGGCCTAGAGTACAGCTTTCCAAGTCCACATCTATCGTGGGAGAGCTCTAATCTCTATCTTGAGTTAGTAGAATACCTGCAGCTCAGAAGTTTGCTCCCAACCCTACGTACAGGGGAAATTTATTCACGTGAAGCAGCTTTTGAAGGGTATTGAGCGGCAACCTCAGGAGCACAGTTCTAGAAAACTCAGGCTTCAGGCGGTCTATACCGCCGTCGTAGTCATTCCCTTCGTCATCCAAATCATTGTGGCTGTAGGGCTAATCAGCGCCCTCTCCCTACGCTCTGGTCGCAGCGCGGTCAACGAGGTGACAACTCGGTTGAGCGATGAGGTTGCGCACCGCATCTACGACCAGCTTAAAAACTACCTCGAAGTCCCTCACCTGATCAACCAGCTCAACACCCGAGCAGCTCGTCTAGGCGCTGTCGACTTTAACGATACTCGCGCTCTAGAGCTGCGCTTTTGGAACCAGATCCAGCTGTATGACTCCCTTAGCTCCATTGGCTTTGGCAGTCGCGACGGGCGCTATGTAGCGGGCGATCGTCGGGGCGCTCTCTTTCGCCTCGGTCACCGCGATGCCCAATCCCCCGAAGGCAAGCTCCACATGTACGAGACAGACGAGTTGGGCAACCCTACCCGCCTGTCCTACACCGGAAAAGCTAACTACGACCCCAGAGTGCGACCTTGGTACAAGCTTGGCGAGCAGTCTTTAGAGGGCCGCTGGACGGATATTTTCACCTACTCAGCCCAGCCGACTTTTGTTATTTCGGCCGTCAGAGCGATTCAAGATGAGAACGGCCAGTTCCAGGGCGTGGTGATCACCGACCTGATCCTCTCAGACATCAACGCGTTTCTCCGTAGCTTAGAGATCGGCACCACAGGAGAAACCTTTATCCTGGAGCGCTCAGGCAATCTGATTGCAACCTCTACCCCAACCTCCCCTTTCCGCATCGTAGACGGCACTCCTCAGCGCGTTCAGGCCGTAGATGCCGACTCACCCTTGATCCGCGCTGCCGCCCAACATTTGGTCAGCAAGTTTGGCGACTTAAGCTCGATCCAATCGATGCAGCAGCTGAGCTTTTCTCTAGACGGTGAGCAGACCTTTCTTCAAGTCATGCCCTACGTCGATCCACGAGGATTAGACTGGCTGATTGCCGTTGTAGTGCCCGAAGACGATTTCACCGGGCCGATCTATGCAAATCAGCAGTTTCTGGTGGGGGTAGGACTGCTGATTATGCTGATTGCCATTGGAGTGGGCCTGATTACCGCTCGCTGGCTAGTACGCCCTATTACGGGGCTCGCGGCCGCGGCGGCGGCTGTTGCCGACGGCAATTGGGATGGCACAGTTGCTGTGGAGCGAGATATTGAGCGTGACGACGAAATTGGCTTACTGGCCAACGCTTTTAACCGAGTAGCCGGTCAGCTGCAGCACTCCCTAGCGGCCCTGAGTGAGCGAGAGGCTCGCCTGGCAGAAGCGCAGAGCGTTGCGCGCCTAGGCAGCTGGGAATACGATTTGCAGGAGAAGCGGCTGACCTGTTCAGACGAGCTGTTTCGGCTCTACGGTCTAGAACCTACCGCTGAGAACCCGACGGCTTACCTGGAGGAAATTAGAAGCTACCAGCGGATTCATCCCGACGACCGGGAGCAAGTCAAAGCCGTGATTAGGCAGGCTGCAGCGGATGGCCAGCCCTACGAGATTGACCACCGCATTCTTCGGGCCGATGGCCAGGTGCGCTACGTACAGACCCGAGGCCGGGCGCTGCTAGATGAGTCAGGGCAGGCTAAGGCCCTGTTTGGCACCCAAATGGACATCACCGAGCGCAAGGCCGCTGAGGCGGAGCGTAAGCGCTTGCTAGAGGCCGAGCAGGCCGCCCGGCAGGAAGCAGAGATGGCGAATCAGGCCAAAGATCAGTTTTTGGCTATCCTCTCTCACGAGCTGAGAAACCCTTTGAACCCAATTTTAGGCTGGTCGCGACTGCTGCGCACCAATAAGCTGAATGCTCAAAAAACAGCTCAGGCGCTAGAGACGATTGAGCGCAACGCCAATCTTCAGGTGCAGATCATCGAAGACATTCTGGATGTCTCCCGCATTCTGCGGGGCAAGCTGTCTCTCACACTGCGTCCGGTCAACTTAGCCGAAGTGATTACCGCTGCTGTTGAAACGGTGCAGTTCTTGGCTCTGGAGAAATCAATTGCCATTCACACCCATATCGGGTCAATGGGCGTGCAGGTTGAGGGTGACTTTAATCGTCTGCAGCAGGTGATGACCAACCTGCTCTCCAACGCCATCAAGTTCACACCTCAGGGGGGGCGGGTAGATGTTCATCTGGAGCAGGTGGAGCGTAGGGAGGTAGCTCAAGAGGACGTTACGCAGTGGGGGAGTCGGCAAGTTGAGGAGAGTGTCTTGCAGATCTCTATCCCCCCTCATGCCTATGCTAAAGTCACCGTTAGCGACACGGGCAAAGGCATTGAGCCGGAGGTTTTACCCTACATTTTTGAGCATTTTAGGCAGGCCGACAGCACTACCACCCGCGAGTTTGGCGGGCTGGGTTTAGGCCTAGCAATTGTGCGCCATCTGACAGAGATGCACGGCGGCAGCATTTCAGCCGCTAGCGATGGCTTAAACCAAGGCAGCGTTTTCACGCTGCTGCTGCCTGCATCGGTTCGTTCACCAGAGGCAAAAAGCACCGAGCCAGCAGCGAATTTGGCAGAGCTGGCAGGGCTGCGGATCTTGGTGGTAGACGACAGTCCCGACAATTTAGATTTTCTAGCCATCTTTTTGCGGGAAAGTGGGGCGGTCGTCACAGCCGTAACCTCAGGTGAAGACGCCCTCAAGGCTGCAGCGGCAGAGCCGTTCGACCTGCTGCTGAGCGACATTGCCATGCCTGATATGGATGGCTATGAGCTGATGCGGCAGGTACGCCAGATGACTTCAGCCCCCGTCAACACGGCAGTTGCGATCGCACTCACAGCCCATGCGGGCACTGCGGCTCAGCAGCAGGCGCTTGCTGCGGGTTTTGATGCCCATCTAGCCAAACCGATTGACAGCAAGCACCTACGCCAGACCATTCTGGAGCTGATGCAGCAGCGCCATTCCACCGTTTAGGGCCACTTCTGTTGCGCCCCGTTTACGCTGGAGGCAGCCTGCAGCAAGGCTAAAGGACGGTTACTACCTGAACCCGAGCGCCTCTTACTTACTCCCTACCCCCTTGTTCTGGCTTCGGCTCGAGGGGTAGTGCGATCGCACAGCTTTTCCGGTAACGTTGGCAAGATAGCGAGCGATCCCCAGAAGTCTACTCGCTATCTTCACCCCATACGGAGACAACCTGATGTCTGCAGACACCAATTTTGAGAAGCTTGCCAGCGTGTTCAATACAGCGGGTCAGCAGGGTAAGTCAGGCTTTGTCAAAATGCTTTGGAGCAATCAGTCTGAGGAAGTGCAGTCGCAGCTCAAACCGCTGCTTACCCCCGCCACGTTAGAGGCGCTGATGCAGCCTTAAGCATGCCAAGTCCTATCAAATCCTGTTAACGGCACAGGGTCGTTGGCCGTCATTCTGTTCGCAAAGCGGTCCAAAAGAAGCAGCTTGGCAAGGAATCCCTATCTATGGCGTAGACCGAAATTCCTCGCTCTACTGGGAATGCCATACTGTGCTTGGTAAAGGACTTGATATTAATTCCTTCTGCGTTAGCTTCTGGCACCAGAGCAAACCTAAAAAATAGGGCTCAGAGTGAATATCTGAGCCCTAACAGTTTTGCTTAAAACCAATCCTTAGCGGGCAGGCGAGCGGCGGCGTGAGCGGGAGCCTAAAGCCCCCTGCTTGCGCTCGCCCTCAGCAGGTCGCTGCGAAGCACCGCCGGAGGACGGCTGAGAACTGTTCCTGGGCCGCCGCCGCGAGCGATTGGCGCTGCCGTTTGAACCCGATGGTTTCCCAGAGGGCCGAGACTGAACTGGGGCAACGGACTCGGCTTCAGTTGGCTCATACCCGACAATCACGTCCCGATTTAGGGGCCGCTTCAGCAGGCGCTCAATGCCTTTCAGCAAGGGATATTCCTCACCACACACCAACGAGACGGCGCACCCCTGATTGCCTGCTCGGCCGGTGCGGCCAATGCGGTGCACATAGTCCTCGGGAACGTGAGGCAGTTCGTAGTTGACCACGTGAGGCAGCTGGTCGATGTCGAGACCGCGCGCCGCAATATCTGTAGCGACCAGCACCCGCACCGACCCTTTTTTGAAGTCGGTCAGAGCGCGAGTGCGGGCAGCCTGGCTCTTGTTGCCGTGGATAGCTGCGGTTTTGAGGCCGTCTTTGGTGAGCTGTTCGGCCAAGCGGTTAGCGCCGTGCTTGGTGCGGGTAAATACCAGCACCTGCTTCCAGTTGTGGAAGCCAATCATGTACGAAAGCAGCTCCCGCTTGCGGTTGCGATCCACTGGGTGTACGACCTGCTCCACCTGCTCTGAGGCAGTGTTGCGCGGGGTCACCTGAATTAAGACGGGGGACTGCAGCAGGCCGCTGGCTAGCTCCTGAATCTCCTCTGACAAAGTGGCTGAGAACAGCAGGCTTTGCCGCTCTGGGGGCAACATCGCCAAAATTTTGCGGATGTCGTGGATAAAGCCCATATCGAGCATGCGATCGCACTCGTCGAGCACCAAAATCTCGATGTTGGAGAGCGCCATCGACTTTTGATTCAGGTGATCGAGCAGACGTCCGGGCGTAGCCACCACCACATCTACCCCCCGCTGAAGCTGCTGCATCTGCGGCCCAAACTTAACGCCGCCGTAGACTACTGCCGACTTTAAGGAGAGGTACTTACCGTAGGTGCTGACGCTCTCGGCAACCTGAGCCGCTAGCTCGCGAGTGGGGGTGAGAATCAGGGCCCGAGGGTGGCGACGCACCTTGTTCGACACGGGCACGTTAAGCCGCTGCAGCAGGGGCAGAGTAAATCCTGCGGTCTTGCCGGTGCCGGTTTGGGCACTGGCGAGTACGTCTTTGCCTTGCAAAACTGCGGGGACAGCCTGCTGCTGAATCGGCGTCGGCTCGGTATAGCCCTCTTCAGCGACAGCACGAAGAATTTCGGCGCAGAGGCCGAGATTGTCAAAACTCATGGAAATTAAAGCTCCTAGATGATGCCCCTATCCCAAATCAGATCACCTGGGCCCAGTCTTAGAAGCAGTAAATATTGAATCAGCGCGGAGAGCGCTCGTTAGACGCATCCGAAAAGCCAGCAGCAGACCGGAATGTACTGGCGTAAGCGTCCATCCTAACAGAAACTACGGGCAGTGTCTCTAAATTCGTTTTCCTCGGTAGCGTAAAGGGGTAGCTTTAAGGTCTTCCTGGGGAAGGTTATTTAGATAGCAATTTTTGCCAGGCAGCCCAGCCCAATTCAGCCCAGCCTGCCCCCTGCTCTAACGCTCCCTGACTAGCGAGTTAACTCAAGGATGCTCAACTATGCTCGATAGCCCCAGCCAATCCCCCAAAGAACTCGACTGCACAGCCTCTCTAATCACAGTTCGGCCAGAAGCCGAAGTCATGACCCGCCAAAAACTGCCTTACTTTGTCGGCATCTCGGCAGCGACCGCAGGCGCTCACGGGCTTTCAATGCATCTGGTGATTATCCCGCCAGGGGGTGCCGCAGCGCCCCATATCCACAAAGACTACGAGACGGCTATTTACCTGCTTGAAGGCCGCGTTGAAACCCGGTACGGCGAAGGGCTCACGCAGTCGGTGATTAACGAAGCGGGCGACTTTCTCTTTATTCCGCCGGGGGTACCGCACCAGGCCTTTAATCTGAGCGAAACCGAACCTGCTCGGGGCATTGTGGCTCGCAACGACCCCAACGAGCAGGAAAATGTAGTGCCCTATAGTGTTGCGCCCCAGGGTGTTGCGCCCTACAGTGTTGCGCCCGATACCGAGCCCTAATACGCTGGCCCAAGCTGACCCGCGTTTGTCAAAATCGCGTCTTAAAATAGGCTCTTGAATTCGCTGCTGCACTCTTAAAATTTCACAGGATCTTGTGCTTATGCCCCGTCGTCAACGCTCTGCCCCCTGGATTCAACGCTACGCCCGTCCCCTAATTGCGGGACTTGCGGCTGTGGGTGCGGTGGTGACCGCGTACCTCACCCTGACGAAATTTGCTGGAGGAGAGGCGGTCTGCCCTACCGCAGGCTGTGACATTGTGCTCTCCAGCCCCTACGCCATGGTCTTTGGCCTGCCGCTGACCCTGTTTGGCTTCTTGGCGTACTTTGGCATGGCGGTGTTTGCGATCGCGCCCCTGCTCGTCAACAGCCCCGACAAAAAAGACCTGCGCACCCAGCTCACCGACTGGACCCGGCCCCTGCTGCTGATCGGCGGCACTGCCATGATGGTCTTTAGCGCCTATCTGATGTATCTGCTGGCGTTTCAGATCAAGGCTGTTTGCATTTACTGTGTCGGCTCGGCCATTTTGTCTACGAGCCTGTTTCTCCTGGCAGTGTTTGGCCAAAACTGGTCCGACCTGATGCAGCCGCTCTTCACCGCCTTTATTGCCGCCTTTGTCGTGCTGATCGGCACCGTTGGCGTCTATGCCAACATTAACAATCCCACAGCGGCCAACGGCGACCAGCTCGGCCAGCCTGTTACCACGACCTCTGGCCCCGCTGAAATTGCCCTGGCCCAGCACCTGGCCGACAGCGGCGCAGTTTTCTACGGAGCCTGGTGGTGTCCCCACTGCCACGACCAAAAGCAGCTTTTTGGGCAGGAAGCAATGCAGTACGTACCCTACAAGGAGTGCTCCGAAGACGACGGCCAAACCCAAACCGCAGAGTGCCGCGAGGCAGGCATTGGCGGCTACCCCACCTGGGAAATCAACGGCCAGCAGGTGTCAGGAGCTCGGTCATTGAGGGACTTGGCCCAGCTATCGGGCTACCAGGGACCCATGGACTTTAAGAACACGCTCTAAAACTTGGGATGTTCCAAGCGGTCCGTCAGTCGTTACCCCCTAGGCAACTCCGTAAAACTCCTCTGGTAGGGGCATCAGGGTCTGCGCCCAAATTAACCCGTAGCGGTACAGTAAAGATGAGAATTTAGACCCTGCCGCAAAGGACACAACTCATGCTGGCCCACGCCCTGGCGCTGGCGGTTGGACTGGGAAGTTTTACCCTGTACATG
>DATNQE010000295.1:0-3197 GCA_036702895.1 Trichocoleus sp.
CTCCAATGACCTGCAGCAGGTGGCTCGGGTAGCTCGTCAGATGGTCACCCGCTTTGGCATGAGCGATCGCCTCGGCCCCGTAGCGCTGGGCCGTCAGCAGGGCAACATGTTCCTGGGCCGCGACATTACCGCCGAGCGCGACTTCTCTGAGGAGACCGCTGCCGCCATCGACGCAGAGGTGCGTCAGCTGGTAGACGAGGCCTACACCCGCGCTAAGCGTGTACTGACCGAAAACCGCCACGTTCTCGATAAGCTGGCTGACATGCTGGTGGAAAAGGAAACGGTGGATGCCGAAGAGCTGCAGTATGTACTGGCGACCAACGACGTGAAGATGGCTTCTATCGTCTAAGGTCGGCGGCTATCTCTGCCAACTTGTAATACGCTAATTTCTTGTGGAGACGCGATGTTTCGCGTCTCCCTCTTTTTTTGGGCACAGACCTTACCTAGGGGTTTCTGTGGCCGGGCTTTTGCCGTGAACAACTAGCCTAGCTTTTGCCCCAAGCAACAAGGTTTGAGACGGTATCGAGAATGCAGCGAGAGGAGTGGTTAACCCTATTAAGCAAGCATCGCCTGCTGGCGGTGATTCGCGCCCCTAGCTTAGAGCTAGGTCTGTCTATGGCGCAGGCGATTGAGCAGGGAGGAATTCGGCTCATCGAAATCACCTGGGACAGCGCTCAGCCGGCTGAGTTGGTTGGCCGATTGAGGCAGGAGCTGCCTCACTGTTTGATTGGAGCAGGGACTTTATTGACGCTGGCTGAGGCTGAGACTGCGATCGCAGCCGGGGCTCAGTTTGGCTTTAGCCCCTTCACCGACTCTCAGTTGCTGAAACTAGGGCTTCAGCAGGGAGTGCCGATGGTTGCCGGTGCCCTAACGCCAACGGAAATCGTCACGGCTTGGAGAGCAGGAGCCGCAGGCGTAAAAGTGTTTCCCATTAGCGCTGTTGGGGGAGCGGCCTACCTGCGCAGCCTGCGCGGTCCTCTGGGCGATATTCCCCTGGTGCCTACAGGCGGGGTAACCCTTAGCAGTGTCCCAGAGCTGCTCGCTGCGGGAGCCATCGCTGTGGGACTTTCGGGATCGCTCTTTCCCCCAAAGTGGGTGCAGACGCACAACTGGGCCGCTATCACCGAGACTGCTCAGCAGCTGGTGCAGGTTCTGAATGTTTAACTGCCGGATTTGTAGCAGGAGATGAATTGATTACGACATGGGGTTTCACCCCCATTCCTTTCAAACGTCCATCAGCTCGACGCGAGCTATATTTTAACTACCGAGCTTAAAGGCCTCAACGGAGAGGGCATACATCACCCCAATTTTGAACCCGTTTAAGGCTTCAAGCAGCAAGGGTGCAGCCACATCAGTATCATCTCGACGGTTGCGCCAGCGGCGGCTGTAGAAAATGCGGCTGATGGTCTCGGCCAGCACTACCAGAATCGCTGAAATGAGCACATCTTGCTCAGCCGCCTGACCCGAAATAGATGCGATCGCAACCCCAAAAAAGTTTCCTCCCAGCAGGCTAATCAGCAGCACTGACAGCCGCCGCCAGGGGTTAAACAACCACCGATTAAAGCGAGTGGCCGTCGTATCCAGTAGCGTACTGAGGCGAGTGCGTTGCATAGAATGGGCCCAATGGTGAGCATCGGCAGCGGAGCAGCCGTGTGTTACTGGCCTTATTATGGATCGCTATTTGGACCAGACTTAAGGAGCGCCACTAGAATTTCTGGAGCAGGCAGGATGAATACCCTTTTGGGAACAGATATAGGTAATCTGCTCCTGGTCAAGGTTGAGTGCTTTAGAAAAATCAACCTGAGCTAGCGTTCCTCCGGGAGCGGGTTGGGGAACAGACTCTATAAAACTATCAGAGGCCACCGCTAGCTCAACAAAAACTGCCCCCTCCAGGTTGGCCCCCTCCAGGTTTGCGCCTCGCAGTACAGCAGCACTCAGGTTGCTGCCCTGCAGGTTGGCCCCCTCCAGGTTCGCTCCGGTCAGATTGCTGTTTTGAAGCTGGCTGCCGCTCAGATCGGCGCCTAGCAGCACAGCGTCAGCCAAATTGGCATTGCTGAAGTTTGCCTCTCGCCCTTCGGCACCGCTTAGATTGGCGCCAGCGAAGTTTGCCCCTGTTGCCTGAAGCTGGTGCAGGCGTGCTGCCGTCAGGTTTGCTCCCGCCAGATTGCTGTCCGTCACATCGGCACCGACCAGACTAGCCTGATTCAAAGTAACCCGACTTAAATCAGCGCTGATCAGGCGAGCGCTGCTTAAATTAGCTTTTGAAAAATCGGCCAATTTAGCCCGACTGCCGCTTAGCGTAGCCCGCAGCAGACTGCTGCCTTGGAATCGCCCATACCGCAGGTCAGCCCCTGAGAAATCTGCCTCAGTCAGGTCCGAACCGCTGAAATCTGTAATCAGGTCGTCCTAGGTATCAGACCGCTGATCAGGGCCGGCCGAGAAAAATCGGCTCTGCCGAAAGCTAGCGCCTGAAAGCACTGCTCCCTGCCAAGTTAACCCAGCCAGATCTAGCTGCTCTAACACCAAAGTAAAGGCGTCGGGGCTCTCAATCACTTCGCCTAGATAGGTGCGGCTCAGGTTGAGCCCACCTAACTGGCTGCTGTAGAGAGCCAAAATCTTTGCCAAGGTGCGCTTGACTGCCTGCTGGCGCATCAAGGTCTCTCCCTGCCGCTCTAGCGGCAGCAGGGCAATGTCGCTGGCTAGAGTTTGATTTAAGCGCTGCACAGAGGGCAATGCGACGGGCCCCAAACTCACCACAGCCTGCTGCAGAGTTTCCAACAGCACCGGGTTTTGAGTCTGCCCCAGCAAATCTACCAACAGAGGAATAGCACGAGCATCGTCTGTGCTGGCCAAAGCCAATACAGCAGCCTGCTGCTCCTCTAAGGTATGCGCGCTATTGAGCGTTGCAATTAAAGCCAGTAGCAAGTCATTGCTCTGCTGTAGGCGGCTACGCTCGGTCAATTGATGTTGGCCGTAGAGCTGCGTGCTGGCTGCCAGGGCTGCCATCAGACTGAGGCTGGCAAGCAATGCCCTACTCAGAACCGGAACCGAGGGGCGCCACAGATTAGAAGACCACTGCGGCTCTTGAGGCGCCAAGATAACTGAGACTAGCCCACCCTCCTCTTCGGCCACTGTCAGTAAGCCAGCTACAGCATAGTTTGGTGCATGACGGCTGTCGTTGCCGGCGCTCAACCGAT
>DATNQE010000311.1:0-16623 GCA_036702895.1 Trichocoleus sp.
CGCACAATTGACTCGCCGCTGATAAGGTTGAGTTCAGGCTCTACCCAAAGCCCGGCATCAATGCTCCATTGTCCTTGTTGGACGCAATTTTGAACGGCCCTGAATAGCTCAGGCCGATTCTCCTCTAGCCAAGCAAAAAGAGCCGGGCTGGAGTGGGTATAGGTAAGTTCAGGGAAATCTTGCTGGAGCGCCATGACAGATTTGAAGGTGCGCTCAGCCGCCTCCCAGGTATCGGATATGGGCCAGAGCCAGGCTAGATCGAGATGGGCGTGGCCGATGCAGTGGATATGACGCTGCTTGATCCAGTGGCTCCACGGCATGAGCTGCTGACGAAGCTGGGCCAGAGCAGTTGAAAAGTTACTGCTGTAGGGCAAGTCGGTTGGCCAGGAAAGGGACCCTAGCTGGTTAGCCAAGACGTCTAGCTGTTCGGGCTGAAGCCGCTTGAGATACCGATAGAGGACGGCGATTTCGTCGGCAACGAAACTGGGCTCTGGAAATGCCTCATCCGTGGATTCGAAGGTGAGGTGCGATCGCACCAAAGCTCCATCATCATGGCCTGGGCTAATCAAGCGCAGCGCTATCTCTACGGCTTGCCCTGGCTGAACAGCCGGATCAAGAGTAACGCGGGTGAAGCAGTCGAACAAATCTCCGCTTTGAATCCACTCGCCATTGACGTAGATATCTGCCGATTCTGCCCACCAGCGTAGCGCTAGCTTTGCTGTATATCCTTCAACGGAAAAGCCGTTAACGTGATCGGGCCATTTCAAGGTTTGGTAAAGCCAGAGGCACTGCTTACCCTTAGGCCAGGCGATGTGTTGCCGATGATTCAAAGTTGCTAAAACAGCAGTGTGGCGGCTGGGAATATCTTGTTCATGAGCGCTTGGAGGAGCTGTGAGGGTGTACCAGTTGCTTTGCACGGAATAAGCCGATAGCGCCTGTAGGCGGCTAATCGTAGCTTCAATGAATTGACTTGCGGATGGTACAGAGGGGTCAGAGACGCTCATGACTTCGGTAAGATGGGGAGGAATGCCAGTATAACCAGGCTTATGGCGTCGTCATCACGCCCTTTTCAAAGTCAGACCGCCACTCGCCTTTTGAGTGCCTATCGCGCTTGGTCACACAAGACCCAGGAAGTTCTTAAGCGGGCGCGAGTAGGGGTCGTTTGGGGAGCTCAGGTGGCGCTTTACCCAGTGTATGTGCTCTTTCAAACTGGTCGAATACTCTACCGTCAAGTTGCAGCAGTAGATCCTGTAGGCAGCTTAACGCGGCTTCTAAAGCCGTTTTCCCGGATGCCGCAGAATGAGCCATCTCGCGTGGACGATGCTCGACTGACAGCCGCAGAACCGCCACCAGTTGAGCGGCTTTTGCTTTGGCTGCAAATGCCTACGCACTCCACCCTTGATGCTGCTCTTCTAGGCCTGCCCCACGACTGCGTTGACTTAGCATCCAGCAGCTTTGGCCAAAAGCCGCCCCTGCTGCGGGTTCAAGAGCTAGAGAAGCTTACCATTGAAGGCATTGCAACCAACCTGGAGCACCGTACTCTCGTGTTGGTAACTCGAGGAAACACCGTTTTGGATGTTCTTTCTGAAGCTGAGCAGGCAGCCCTGGGAAGAGCAATTCTATGGCTGATTGCAGACCAGAATTATGCTCAATGGCGACAAAGACAGCGGCTGGCAGCCTCTAAACTGCCGCTGCTCTCGCCTAGCCGGCGGGCTTGGTGGCCCGTGCAGCTGTTTCAACATTTAATGCGCTGGATGAGCACAGGGCCAGTAGCGGCAACAACGAATCTGTTTGGAGAGTCTAGCTGGGCGTACCGGGCTCACGTTCGTCAGCGGCTTGGGAACCAATCCCTGCTAAGGTCCAGTCTACAGAGACAGGCTGCTGCCGAAGTACAAGCTCTAACCTCTGAGAGCAGCTCCTATCAGCAGCCTGAAAGCCAGCGACAGCTGGTTGGCGTAGGGACATCGTCTTGGCCCATCTCTCGGTCTGAAATGGCTGAGCTTGAGCCGGAGCAGGTAGCACAAAGTTCGCTCCAGAGTCAGGTGCCTAGTCAAACTAGCAGGGCATTCCAAGGAGAGCTCCAAAAACAAGCCTCCGCGGCTGCCTCTGCAGGTGCAGTGCTGCCTGAGGCTGGATGGATCGAGGCCAAAGCTACGGTGGTTAGCTATGTTGACCATCCCCTAGTGCTGGTGTTGCGATGGATCGATCAGGGCTTGTTGTGGCTTGAGAGCCTAGCTCAGCAGGGGTGGAAATGGGTGCGATCGCACCTTACGCTGTAGCAGGTCAAGTTTGGTCTGTGGGAGCTATAAAAGTTGAGCCCAAGCCCTTAGGAGAGGGATCGTTTGGCGATATGATAGCTATAACTTTTCTAAGTCCCGCTTGCTGACGTTATTGCTAATCGCTTGGAGAGCCGTCAATGCTGACTCTTAAGATTGTTGTGTATCTCGTTGTTACTTTCTTTGTGGCTCTGTTTGTCTTTGGTTTCCTAAATGGAGACCCTGCCCGCAACCCCGGTCGTCAAGATCTTGAATAAGCATAAGCTGTCCCAAAGCGATTAACTCATAAGGAGTAGCGCGGCCAATTTCAAGGGACAGTACCAAGGGAGCACACCCTTGAACCAAGCTAACTAGCTTGTTCTTAAGCCCGCTCTGACGGGCTTTATTTTTAGCCCTGCCTGATTACGAAGCATGCCCTTTCCGCTGATTCTGTCAGAAATCCCAGCTGCCTCGCCTGTAGCTGAGGTATCCCCACAACTGGCAGAAGATTCAGGGCTAGCTGATGTGGGTCCGACCAAGGGGCCAGAACAAGCCCTAGAGGACACTCAAAATAGCGTTTGCGTCGGCCCCAATAGCCCCCCAAGTAACTGCACTAGTTATTCAGCCGCTTCGCTGCTGGTGAATCTAAGTGCTGTTGGAGAAGCGAGTCAATCGAGTCCGCTGCCTCTAAATACCTTTGGCCTTTCAGGACTTGCCCTCGATTTTGGAGAAGCTGGTGTAGCTACAACGCAGCCTGCTCTAACCTCATTAGATACTGTTGGTTGGCAAGGAGCAGCAGGAGCGCGGCAGGACGTGGCGCAGGCGGAAACTTCTACCGCCGAACCAGCTGCGTCTGAAACGGTTACACCAACGTCAGTAGCACCTTTGCCCCACCCCCTTTGGCAAGACAGCTCTTTTCCACTGCCTCAGCCCCCTGAGTCTGCCCCTGCCGTAGAAGCCCCCCCTAGTCCAGCCGCAACTAATCCACCTCTGTTCTTGCGGGCTGACCGCCAAGACTTTAGTCCAACTGATCAAGTTATCAGCGCCTATGGTGATGTGCTGATTCAGTTTGGAGATGCTCAGCTCTCCTCCAACCGGCTGTGGGTTAACCTGCGCAACCGCTTTGTCAGGGCAGAAGAGGATGTTCTTTTTACCCGAAATCAGCAGATTATTGCTGGGAGTTCTGCTCTCTACAACTTGATTCAAGGGGCAGGTACTGTCTTCGATGCGCAGGGAGAAATTGCTCTAGATGAGACAGAGCAGGATTTTTCAACAGATTTTCGGATCCTTGGCTCTTCCTCACAAGTACTCAATCCGGTAGAGCGGTCTCCATCAGAACAGGGCTCAATTTCTGCGGTAACTAGCCCTGGCGGCATTAGTTTGGGCACAGACTCTAGAAGTCTAGCCGGGGGAGAGGGGAACGGTATAAATCGACTGCGGTTTGAGGCGAGCCGTGTTGATTTTGATGCGTCCGGCTGGTACGCCGAAAATGTACGGCTAACCAACGACCCGTTTTCTCCCCCTGAGATCGAGTTCAGGGGCGACACAGCTAGGCTAAACCCTCTCAATGCTGAGGAGGACGAGCTAGTTATCACAAATGCTCGTGTCGTTTTTGATCAAGGTCTATCCCTTCCGCTGCTGCGCTCTCGAATTATTCTGCGCCGGGGACAACTTGATCCCAGCGAGCTCAGTCCAATTCCAACAAACATTGGTATTGATGGTCGAGATCGAGGTGGACTTTATGTTGAAAGAGCTTTACCTCTAAATATCGGTGGTCCCTGGCAAGTAACCTTTGTCCCGCAGTTTTATATACAGCGGTGGCTCACTGAATCTACGGCTAACATTGCTGATCCGGCAAATTTTGGGTTGGTAGCAGGTTTAAGTGGGGTATTAGGTCCCAGAACGTCAGTGTTGGCTACGGCTAATCTTTCCGGTTTGGACCTTGCTAACTTCAACAACCGCCTGCGGGCCAGCATTCGGGGGCAACAGCTAATTGGCGATCACACGCTCAATTTGGAGTACAGCTACCGCGATCGCTTGTTCAATGGCTCCTTGGGCTTTCAAGACGTGCAGTCTACTATTGGAGCGATATTGCTCTCTCCCACAATTCGCCTGGGAGACACTCAGCTCGACTTGACTTATCAACTGGCCGCACAATATGTAACTGCAGCTACTGATCGACCTGACCTGTTGGGTGCTGGCAGTGCTAGCAACTTAACTAGCCTATTCAGGTTTCAAGGCAGCGTCGCCCTCAACCGCGCCTTTTTGCTATGGCAGGGCACAGGTCTACCCCCAACCCAAACTGAAGGGCTCCGCTACTCTCCCCGCCCAGTGGTGCCGTTTCTGCAATTGGTTACCGGAGTCAGAGGGATAGCAACCTATTACAGCAGCGACGATCTCCAGGAAACCCTGACAGCGAATTTTCGTCTGGAGGGACAATTAGGGCATTTCTCTCGCCCGTTTCTGGACTACACCCGATTCAATATTGGTTACTCCAAAGCTTTTGTTGGAGGCGCTACATCCCCATTTTTGTTTGACCGGAACGTGGATCAAAATGTCCTCTCGGGTGGCTTACTTCAGCAAATTTATGGCCCGTTCCTGGCCGGGTTTCAAACCTCACTAAATCTGGATACAGGGCGATTTATCGAAACTGATTTGGTTTTTGAATACAGCCGCCGCGCCTACGGTTTTGTCTTCCGTTATAACCCGGCTCAGTCCTCAGGATTTATTGGATTTCGCCTCAGCGACTTTGATTGGGTTGGACGTACAGATGACTTTGATGTGCCACCACCCTAGGAGTAAAAGGGCCACCGATAGCGGAGAGCGACTTTAGGTCAGTGTTAGCTTCTGGTTAAGCTTCGGATTCTGCTCTACCCAAAGAGAGGCTTTTTTTGAGCGGCGGGAATCAGCTAGGCATAAACCAACACTTTTCAAATTCAACCCTTAATATGCAGTTAAGGGGGTAAAACTCTAGCAGAGTGCCCTCCTAAGCCTGCCTTAAGAACAGGCAAGCGACATCCCCATGGCAGTGACAGACATGGCAACTACAGACCGCTATCAGAATAGTGACCAGGTCCGCAGCCTGCTGGAGCGCTATTTCGATCTGGGCTCCTGGGAAATTGAGCCAGTGTTGAGCGACTGGCTACAGCGCTTTGAAGTGGCATGGATTCATAGTGCGGTGGTGGAGGCCCTTTATCAAGGCCGCTATAAATTAGTCTCGGTCAATCAAATCCTGTCTCTTTGGAGCCGTCGAGGAGGTCCCGTCCGTCACTATAGCCGCGAATTTGAATCCATCATTTCAGGTCAACCTCTACTGTTTTCGCCGCCAAAGGAGGCAGCGCCTGAGGCTGTTGAAACACTCAGGAAGAAGTTAAAAGAAACATCCGATTTTCCCGCGAGTCATCTATCAACGCCTCCTATGGAAGAGGCAAATGCTTCTGTAAACGCTTCAGCGTCTTTGTTGTCTCAGCCTGATGCCCCAGAGCCTTCTCTAAAGACTAGGTCTACTTCCTTTGTTAACGTCGCTGCTCACGATGCCGCTATTAGTAGCGGCGTGAGAACTCCGAGCCAAGAACTGTCAGAGACGACCGCCGCCCCTCATGAGGTGTCGGAACAGGGGCTTTTGAAGCGTTGGCACAATCCTTGTGCAGCAGAATCCAGACCAGAAACCGAGGCTAATCCTGGTCCTGAATCCTCTGCAATCGAGCCGTTTCGGCCTTTGTCTGAGACTCGTCAGAAAACCGAGGGCTGGTTGGGTTCGCCTGTCGATATCACAACGGGGCACCCTGAGCCGATTCAAACCTTTGTGCCGCAGGTCAATCCTTCGGGGTTTGAGCAGAGACTGCAGGCGGTAGCTCGTAGACCAGATCGAAAGCCTAGCGCGACTTAAGGTTCTTGCTTTAGACGGGAGGCCACTCGTCCTGAGCCTCCTCAGCTGTGTTGGTTCGCCGCTCTGGTGTTTCCCGCTCAAAAGACATGTGGATGGAGCGGGTTTGTTCTCCGTCGTTGGCTACCGCCATAATGGGATAGTCTAGGTTGCCGTCCTGGAAGGACAGTTGAAAGCGGAAAGCGCCATCAGGGCCAAGCTGGATGGGCTGTCCACCAATAGTGACTGTGGCATCTGGTTCTGTTGCTCCATGGACAATTAACTCGGCGTCCGCAACCAGCCAGAATTTACGGGGACGAATGGGCGGTACAGAAGCAGCAAAGCCAATGCCAGAGAGCGTCGGAAGCGCTCCGGACACGGTGGGAAATTCCCATAGACCGGCACCAGACGGGAAGATGTAGGAGCTAACTGCCTGCTGAGGAACTAGAGAGCCAGGTACATGCTGCATCGAGCCGTACAATGAGCCGTCAATGCGCATAGATTCTGCCGACTGAGCGAGGGTAAATAGCTCCTCGTGCAGGGGTTGGCTCGACTGATGGCGAGGATGGGTCAGCGTGAAGAGGGTTTTGCCCCGCAGGTCCTCATTCCAACTGACAGTGAGAAAGTGATTCTCCACCCAATCGGAGGGGTAGACCGGAGGAATGTGAATGGGGTTTGAGCGAGCGAGCACCAGCCAGTGACCGTCAATTGTGAGGTATCCAATTTCGGCTAGGTAATCGCGATCGCTCACAGGAATGGGTAAGTACCAATCGCGTGCCAGCTCCTCGCAGTCATACTGCTGCAGGTTATGGGGCGTTTCGTGAGTCGAGTCAATATCGGTGACGTCGTATAGACGCAGTGCCAGCCGTTCTCCTCCCTGACGGCGCAATTCCTCTTTGTGCTCGTTGGGAATGTCCCAATAAGCGTACGCCCACTGCGGGTCGCGGGGTAGCAGAACAATGCGGCTCTCACCATAGCCATCGGGCAGATCGGAAAGGCCCTGATCGACGTCTGAGAGACCTTCATTGCTGACCGGGCGCCCCACAACGTTGTATTTACTAGCCTCAACACGAGACTGGTCCTCCCCAGCAGCCAATCCGGCGGCTCCTGCGGCCAGGCCAGCGGCCCCAGCGGCTAGACCGGCAGCCCCAGCGGCAGTAGGGATGCTGGGGGGCATAGTGGGTAGCGGTGGAGCCTGAGAGCCAGAACTGGTTGCAGGATTGGTAACCGGCATCGACGGCGTATCAACGGTCACGGCCGCATCGCTAGGCAAAGGGGTGTCTGGAGCCTCTACCGATTCGGTAGAATCTGCAGGGGCAACGGAAGGAGCTTCTGGAGGAGCTTCTGAAACAGTCTCTGAGGTGACTTCTGAGGAGGTAGAGCCGAGTGCTGCAGCTCCCAGCGCAGTAGCGCCCAAAGCGGCTGTGCCTAGGGCAGCGGATTCCAAAGTGCCTGTCGTTTCCAGAGGAACGCTGGACTCCACCGGAGCGGCTGGGGCAGTAAGCCCGGGCAAAGTCGGGTCGGGCGCGACGGGAGGTGCCGGTTCTGGGCCAGGAGCGGTGACGGAGGGCTCGGCTGGCCACGGCGGTGCTTCGGCAGTTGAGACTCCAGCTCTATCGCGTTTGCGCGATAGGCTCCACAGAAGCCATCCCAGCAGTGCCAGGGGCAGCAGCCACCAGAGCCAAACAGGAATACCTCGACGCTCCGAATCGGCCTGATTCGTTGCTGTCTCTCCAGCCACCCCAGACGCTGTGGCTTCAGTAGTTGTGGGCTCAGCGGTAGAAGGATCTGAAGCGGGAGGGGCAGCCGTTTCCGCTTCAGCAGAATCAGCCGTTGCGGTAGTGGTGCTGTCCTCTAGGGCATCGGCAACCGCGGCTGCTTCTTGCCGACGGGCAGCCGCGATCGCAGTTTGCCCCTGGGCTGAAGTCACGTATCCCAAAAATGCTGCTACTGCGGGACTGGGTTCGCCCCGGTAGACATAGCCTCGGGGCTGGGAGTAGGGGTAGCGGGGATCGTCGGGTAAGGTGCCGTGCATGGGCAAAATCTTGACCCCATCCTGATCCAGCACGTGATTTGCGATCGCATAGCTGATGCCGTCGCTCCCCAGTTCCTGGATGACTGCTGCTGTATCGTCTACAGCGACTGGGGTTGCTGTGGCGCCAGCTTCAAACGGCGCGCCTTTAAAGACGTCGTAGCCACTGAGCGCCTGACGAGTATCGCTCGTCTCCGGCCGATCGACAAAGCGAATGGGCCCCGACTGGCCGCCTACCTGAGACCAATTGGTAATTTCGCCGCGAAAGATGCGAGCAAACTGCTCAAAGGTCAGACTTCTGGAAAAGGCGTTGTCTGGACCAATGATGATGGCAATTTTTTCTCGATTAATGGGGACTTCAACGAGTCCCTGGGACTTCTCGGCTGCACTCAGCGGTCGTCCAATTGCGGCTAAGTCAATGTCTCCTGCAGCTAAGTTTGCGATCGCGTCGTCACTGCTGTCTGCCTCAACGGCTATTTCAGAACCAGCGTAGGCTGTCTCAAACGATCCTTTTAGTGCCTGACTCAATGCCGCCATGCTTGGGGAGCTCCCTACCCGCAGCCGTGTTCCAGACGGTACGCTCTCTGGTCGTGGAAACTCACTGGAGGCCACTTGAAGCAACTGCGCTTGGCTGGTTGTTGCGAGTCCCTGGGCGAGAGGGACAGAGAGCAGTAGCGCAGCCAGGATTGAGGGAGTCTTATAGGGCATTTTGAATAGGGAAGTAGACAGCGTGCTGCTTGGTAAAAACTTAATAAAAGAGACACGCTAAATATCGCAGTATTCTTCCGACCCGTCAATGGAGATAGGCAGCGCTGATCCCCGCCTTTGCTATCGAGAAAGCTGGGCATCTTCCCTGGAAAATATTAGCTTTCTAAATAGGCCTTGATGCAAGCTGCCGTTCACGTGCATCCGTCTTTTACACTTCTTAGGTGCAAAAAACCTGCTGCGCTCAGACTCCTAACTTTGAGATCCCAAGCTCAGTCGCTACCTCTTCTGAAAAAGCGTTCCAATGGCCCTGAAAACTGGCCTTGAAACTGGCTCAAAAACTGGCCCTAACCCTGCTTAAGCAGTCTCATGCTAACGGCGCTTGCCCGATCGCTTACCAGATCGATGGGAAGAACCCGGTGGAGTTTGATGGGAGCCAAAGTATTTTTCGCTGCGGTAGCGCAGCCATACCCTCAACTGCTGGGGAATTTGGTCCTTTTGGGCTGGGCTAAGGGTGTTATAGAGTGCCAACGCCTTTTCCCGCTCGTGCCGACAGGCTGCGTTTCTGTGGGCGTCCCAAAGGCTGCGGGCGGCCCGAATGCGGTGGCAAACTTCTTTGACCAAAGCTTCCCCTTCAAGAGGGCTGTTTTGCGGCGACATTATTTCAGGGTGTGCGAGGTTGGGCGGACGAGGTGTGGTTAAGGGCGCAACCATTTAAGTCTAAGCTAATGAGGTTCGGGCCAGCAGGGCAAGCCTTTCTGCCAGCAGACTCGCACCTAGCCATTGACCAGTCATTAATTGAAATCAAGATCAAGATAGTATGCAGGTTGCTACCTGGAACGTTAACTCAATTCGCACTCGGCTTAACCATGTGGTTGATTGGCTACAGGCTCAACCGATCGATGTGCTGTGCCTGCAGGAAACCAAAGTGGTGGATGAGTCCTTCCCCGCAGAAGCGTTTACAGCGCTGGGTTATCAGAGCTATGTATATGGACAGAAGTCCTATAACGGGGTTGCTTTGATCAGCCGTTTGCCGTTGGAGAAGGTGTACTTGGGGTTTTCAGATGTCCTAGAGCCTGACCAAGTGGGCGATTTAGACGATCAAAAGCGGGTTATTGCAGGGGTTCTCAATGAGGTTTGCATCGTCAATCTCTACGTGCCCAACGGCTCCTCCATCGGCAGCGATAAGTACGTCTACAAACTGCGCTGGCTAGAGCTGCTGCAGCAGTATTTGACGGTGTTGATGGGCCAATACGAGCGAATCAATGTCTGCGGTGACTTTAATATTGCTCTAGAGGATAAAGACATCTACGACCCTGAAGGTAAAGAGACCCATATTATGGCCTCGCCCACTGAGAGACAGGCTCTGCGGGAGGTTCTGTCGGTCGGTTTTCGAGATGCCTTTCGTAAGTTCAACCAGGAGAGCGGCCACTACAGCTGGTGGGACTATCGGGCAGGGTCGTTTCGGCGAAATCACGGTTGGCGGATTGACCATCACTATTTATCTCCAGCTTTATATGATCAGGCTCAACGCTGCACGATTGACGCGGAGCCGCGCAAACTCGAGCAGCCTAGTGACCACACACCTGTCATAGTCGAGTATTAGCGGAGCTGCTTGGAGAAGCCAGTGAGGGTTAAGCGTTGGCTGTAGCTTTCAGCATCGGCGTGGCTTTTGGGGAGCAGTTAAATCTTCTATTTAGGGTGGCTAGGGCTTTAGGGTGACTAGCATTGTCAGCTCAGACCCGGTTCGGGTTCTGGGTTTGAAGGGATAGAATAAATCCAAAGCTGTGAAGCCGCTGTACAGTTGGAACGGATGGCACAGCACGCTGGGCTCTCTGCTGAGATAGCTTGCTGCTGAGATGCTCTCTCGATGGATGCAGAAGCTGCTGATTAAAACAGTTCTTGGCCGCAAGGAATGCAAGAGAAAACTTAGCGGCTGGGGCATTAGCTTCAAGCTTGAACCTTGATAGGAAACAGCCCGCAATAGAGTACGTGGTCTAGGGAAGTTGGCGTTGCATGGCGATTTTACACGGCAGTTGGCTCCCGGAGTGTGAGCAGTTTTTCCTTTGGGGGGAAGCTTGGCAGCGCCTTGAAGCGGATGCGTTTTCCGGTGCTGGCGCTACCATTGCCGATCATCCGTTCAGTATGTCGCAGGCAGATTTGGCGGTTTGGCTATCCGCCCACGCGCGCGCTGACTCTGAAGGCGATTCCCGTGCGACGGCAGATATTGTGCTGCCCCAGGGAGTTTTGGCAAGCTTGACTGCTGCCGCAACGGCTTCAGCCCCGGATAAGCGCCAGCGGCTAAAAGGGGGGACCAAAGTTGCAGCCCCGGCGACTACGTTTGCATGGGTTAAAATGCCGGTGGCGCTACCGACGCACGTAGAGGTGGATGCAACCGGAACTCGACTGCGGCCAACTCACTCCGCCGAAGTGGAACCCGCCCCGTCCCTATCTCTGCATCCTTGGTACATCGGTGGGTGGTTGCTGCCGCCCCAAGCAGCGCTGTCAATGCTGCTAAAGCTGCCTTTAGGTCAACAGGTGGGTCAGGGGACCTCTAGTCTGGGGCCAGACCTGCGCTATTGGGGACATGTCGCCCGTTGGGGGCTGGATTTGCTGGCTCGGGGGAAGCTGCTGCCTGCGATCGCACTCACCAGCCAAAAAATGGCTGCCTTCTGGCAGCCTTTGCTCGATAGCGCAGCTGATCAGGATCGGCTGCGGCAGTTTGCCCTAAGAATGCCGCTGACCTGTTTGACCTATCAAGTTGGCAGTCAGAACGGTAGCCAAAACGGCAAATCTGGCACAGAACACTCAGAGGGGCAGAGCCCCTTAGTCGATCTGCTGCCGCTGCCCCAGGATCGGCTGCTGCAGTTTCTAGGCCAGTTGGTCGATGGGTGGGTTCGTCCCCTGGCTAAAAGCCAACCTGTTCCTGCAACCACGCCCTTGAGCCGGGAACTGCCGGTGCGCGAGTGGCTCAATGCTCTATCCAGCGCTAACCCGGCTTTGGAGGCCAGCCCTGTCGCCACTTCTCGACTGCGCGATGCTCTAACAACCTGGACAGCGCCACTGCAGAACCAGACTCAGCTCACAGCGCAGTTTCGCACGCGTTTTGTGCTGAGCCCACCGTCGGAACAGGGCGGCAACTGGAGCCTGGCCTACGGCCTGCAGTCTGTGCTGGAGCCAGACTGGCATATTGAGGCCGAGGTGATCTGGCAGCACCCGGTGGAGCAGCTGCAGATCCAGGGCCAAACCCTCGACTCCCCTCAGGAAACGCTGCTGGCAGGGCTGGGACGGGCTGCCCGGCTGTATGAACCGATTCGCCAGAGCCTGCTGAATCAGCAGCCCTCGGGCTGCGCCCTAGATCCCATTCAGGCGTTTGAATTTGTGCGAGCGGTTGCCTGGCGGCTTCAAGACAACGGCTTTAGCGTTGAGCTGCCTGCAGGGCTGACCGGACAAACCAGCAGCTTCGACAGCCGCATCGGCCTCAAAATCAAAGCCGAAGTGCCGGGTCGCGGTCAGCGACAGCGCCTGGGGCTCAAGAGCCTGCTCAACTTTCAGTGGGAGCTGTCTTTGGCTGGGGAAACGCTAACCAAGGCCGACTTTGAAGCGCTGCTGGCTCAGCGATCGCCTCTGGTTGAAATCAACGGCAAATGGGTGGAGTTGCGGCCTCAGGAGGTGAAGGCAGCGCAAGCGTTCTTAGCTAGCCGCAGGACCGAAACGCCCCTGTCAGTGGAGGATGCCCTGCGGATTAGCACCGGGGATACTCAGGTGATCGACAAGCTGCCGGTGGTCAGCTTTGAGGCATCGGGAGCCCTACAGGCGCTGATCGAAACGCTCACAACGGGCAACCAGAGTCTGGCGCCGATGAGCGAGCCGGAAGGGTTTCAGGGGCAACTGCGGCCTTACCAGGCACGCGGCGTGTCATGGCTGGCCTTTCTTGAGCAGTGGGGTTTAGGAGCCTGCCTTGCGGATGACATGGGTTTAGGCAAAACCATTCAGCTCATCGCCTTTCTGCTGTATCTGCGGCAGGAGGGCTTTATGGAGGCGCCAACGCTGTTGGTCTGCCCCACTTCGGTGCTGGGCAACTGGGAGCGTGAGGTAAAGCGGTTCGCACCGGATCTCAAAACCCTGGTTTACCACGGTGACAAGCGGCCCCACGGAGCCACCTTTCAAAAAGCCACTAAATCTGTACAGCTGGTGATCACCAGCTACCCCCTAGTTTTTCGAGATCAGAAGGACC
Organism: Trichocoleus sp.; assembly: GCA_036702895.1. Lineage (GTDB taxonomy): Bacteria > Cyanobacteriota > Cyanobacteriia > Phormidesmidales > Phormidesmidaceae > JACVSF01. The sequence goes on from DATNQE010000311.1 coordinate 13,095, forward strand.
TCCAGTCGGTGCCGTGGCAAGGCATTGTGCTAGACGAGGCGCAGAACATCAAAAACCCAGAGGCCAAGCAGGCAAAAGCGGTGCGGCAGCTAGAGGGCCAGTTCCGAATTGCGCTAACGGGTACTCCGGTGGAAAACCGCCTGGGCGAGCTGTGGTCGATTATGGACTTCCTCAACCCGGGGTACTTAGGGCCACGCAACTTCTTCCAGCGCCGCTTTGCGGCCCCGATTGAGCGCTATGGCGACACGGCCTCACTGCAGATGTTGCGATCGCTTGTGCAGCCGTTCATTTTGCGACGTTTGAAGAGCGATCGCAACATCATTCAAGACCTGCCCGAGAAGCAGGAGATGACCGTTTTCTGCGGCCTTTCGGCAGAGCAGGCGGCACTGTATCAAAAAACAGTGGATGAGTCGCTAGAAGCCATCAACGATGCCGATGGTGTACAGCGACGAGGGCAAATCCTGGCGCTGCTGACCAGGCTCAAGCAGATTTGTAATCACCCGGCCCAGTTTCTACAGCAGCCCAGCCTGGGCGCACTCAACCGCTCGGGTAAGCTCCAGCGCCTGGATGAAATGCTGGAGGAACTGCTTTCGGAGGGGGATCGAGCTTTGATCTTCACCCAATTTGCTGAGTGGGGCAAGCTGCTAAAACTACACCTAGAGCGCCACCTGGGCCGTGAAACGCTGTTCCTATATGGAAGTACCACGAGGCAGCAGCGGGAAGCCATGGTGGACCGCTTCCAGCTCGATCCCGACGGACCGCGCCTGTTTATCTTGTCTCTGAAGGCAGGCGGTGTAGGCCTCAACCTGACCCGCGCCAACCACGTTTTTCACTTCGACCGCTGGTGGAACCCCGCTGTGGAGAACCAGGCCACAGACCGAGCGTTCCGCATCGGCCAAACCCGTAATGTGCAGGTACACAAGTTCGTCTGCAACGGCACTCTAGAGGAGCGCATCCACGAAATGATCGAGAGTAAGCAGGCGCTCTCGGAGCAGGTGGTTGGGGCCGGAGAAGCCTGGCTCACCGAACTCGACACTGATCAGCTGCGCACGCTGCTGCTGCTCGATCGCAGCGCTGTAATTGATGACGAATAGGGAGCTTTGAGGGGCTCTGCTGGCCAACTGCGAGCTATAGCTGTTACCCCATTGCTCAGGGCATCTAAATTCCTGGGCTATGGGGCAAAGCCCCCAGCCAGGGGTAGAACCCTGCGCCCCGTTCTAATTCCAGTGGCTATTGCTGTATCAATGCTTGGCTGAGTTTGGCTATTGGCCAAACTGGAGCCGCACCTGCTCTACCAGTTCGGCTGTGATCACCTCTACCTCCTGACTACGAGCTATCGCCTCAATGCGATTTCGGGCCTGAGCCCGAACAAAGAAGGGAATGCCGTTGAGCTTTTCCTTAGCTGCGGCAGTCCACTGAGGAGGATCGGTGGGTAGATGGCTATCCATAGCGCGCTCAAAAAACCTTTTTCTTATCCTAATAGTCGCTGCTGGTCTATGTAATTTCCGAGAAAACACGGATTGTGATCAGGAATCTTCTTGGCTCGTGACGTAGATTAAGGTGTCTCCTGATGAGTATCCCCCTCCCTTTGGGGCTAACCTCAGTAGATTCTTAATAGCCTCTTGTCCAGCTCGTCTGACTCTGTTTAGACTCTAGCGCTGGTCCAGCGGAACTCGACCCGCTGTTCAAAAGTCTTTAGCAACTGGGCACACTAGGCGCAAAGAGGCTCCGACTCCCCCCGTCCGTATACACAACCTGAGCGAGTGTCATGGTAGCAACCCCTCAATTCAGCAGCGACATGAAATACGGTCAAGCACCTTCCGATGTTGAGATTTCTCCCTCAGAATCAGCGGACGTCGATACATTCGATCTTCGCAAGCTGGCCGAACCCGACTCTGAATTTGCAGATTTTGAAGCAGATGCCGCTGCTCTTCTACAGGGACGACGGACGACCGATCTGGTGCGTATCTATCTTCAAGAGATTGGCCGAGTCAGTCTGCTCCGTCGCGATGAAGAGGTTTCTGAAGCGCAACACGTGCAGCGCTATATGCAGCTGCTAGAGCTGCTAGAGCAGGCGGCCGAGCAGGAGGGGGGCCTGCTGGCTACGTACAGCAATTTGCTCAAGGTGCGCGATCGCCTAACTTCTCATCTGGGCTACCGCCCTTCTCTAGAGCGCTGGGCCAAAGACGGCGGCATTCCGGTGGAGGAGCTTAAGCCGACGCTGTCTCAGGGCAAGCGCCAGTGGGCACAGCTGGCCGAGCTGCCGGTCATCGAGCTAGAAGCGATGATGGCCGAGGGCATCCGCGCTAAAGAGCACATGATCAAGGCCAACCTGCGGCTGGTGGTCTCGGTCGCCAAAAAGTACCAGAACCGTGGTCTGGAGCTGCTGGACCTGATTCAGGAGGGCACGCTGGGCCTAGAGCGTGCGGTAGAAAAGTTTGACCCTACCAAGGGGTACCGCTTTAGCACCTACGCCTACTGGTGGATTCGCCAGGGCATTACCCGCGCGATCGCAACCCAGAGCCGCACCATTCGCCTGCCGGTACACATCACCGAAAAGCTCAACAAAATCAAAAAAGCCCAGCGCAAGCTGTCCCAGGAAAACGGCCGCACCCCCAGCGTCGACGACATTGCTCGTGAGCTAGATATGACCGCGCCCCAGGTGCGGGAAGTGCTGCTGCGTGTGCCCCGCTCGGTTTCTCTAGAAACCAAGGTGGGTAAGGAGCGCGATACTGAACTAGGTGATCTGCTAGAGGCCGACAGCATTTCTCCTGAGGATATGCTCATGCGCGAGTCGCTGCGCCGCGACCTGCAGCAGCTGATGACCGATCTCACCAGCCGTGAGCGCGATGTCATTCAAATGCGCTTTGGCCTAGGCGACGGTAACCCCTACTCCCTGGCCGAAATTGGCCGGGCGCTGGATCTTTCCCGCGAACGGGTGCGCCAGATTGAGTCTAAGGCCCTGCAAAAGCTGCGCCAGCCCAAGCGCCGTAACCGCATTCGGGACTACCTGGAAGCCCTGGGCTAGGGCAAAGGTTAGCTCGTAGGCCGCCATTGCAATAGCGCAAGAACAAAGCGATAACGAAACGGTCCGCCAAGAGATTCCTCGGCGGACCGTTTTTAGTTGGATGTTGAGTTGAATGCGGGGGCTAGCTGAGTTTCCCAGCGTAGGGGATTCGCTTAGGCAAACTGGTCAATGATAACGGCAGCAAGGGCCGCAAAGACGGTAATTCCGAGGCCAAGCAGCGGGCTTTGACCTTGAGCAACCGCAAAGGACGTAACGACGCCTGCTCCCAACCCTGCGGTTACCGCAGCACCTACCCAGTCTTTACGTGCGTTGTACATATCGCTATCTATCAGAGGTATCGGGCTAGCCCTCAACCTATCACTCCAGCGAGGGAGGTTTGCGATCGCACCCAATACCTGAAATCAAGCTTCAAGTTGGGATAGGTTTCTTTACATACCAGTTGTTTCCATGGCTATTTCCACAGATTGGGTCAACGGCTTAGCTCTTTGTGGGCTGCACCTC
>DATNQE010000323.1:0-2267 GCA_036702895.1 Trichocoleus sp.
CTGCAAGGGTGTGAACTTCGTGCGGCGCGTGTCCGTGTAGACGGTTAGCGCGCTCATCGGCCCAAAACTCATCCGTACCCACGCTGTACGTCCAGATCCCCAGGTCAGCGCCGTTGAGAGATAGTTCGAGGCGTCTTTGCGCCTCACCCAGCTGCTCCTCCGTCTGCCGGTGTCCTACGACTGCTGTCTCAAGCGCCGCGCTGGCCGCCAGCAGGTCGCCGGTTTGTCGCTGCTTCAAAACCAGAGCGGCTGCGGCAAAGTTTGCCAGGCTCGTCATTAGCCGCACATCTTCCAGGTCAAAGCGCCGCTGCTGATCGTGCAGAAGCAGCCAAATCGTGCCCAAGGTCTGGCCATCCGCCGTCAGAGGCAGCACCAGCCCTTCGACAATTGGAGTCTTCACCGCCCGAAAGCAGGTGAAATAGCGCTCGGGATGAGAAAACAGCACCGGCCCGCCCTGCTCCAGGCAAACACCAGAAGGACAAAAGCCGCGGGGGGTAAGGGTGCCCACATACTGCGATAACGTTCCGGCCAGGGCGCTCCAGCGAAAGACTTCCTCACCCCCCGTCGTGGTTTCTAGCAGGCTCACTCCTGTCGTTCCGGCCTGGCACAGCGCCAGCGCGGTATCTGCTAGCGTTTGCACCAGGCTGTCTGTAGCCTGCACCATCTGCTGCGCTAGCGGCTGCATTGCCTGAGCTTCTGCCTGCCAGTTTGGCGGTCGCGACGGTCGGTGCGACAGCTCTTGGGTAATCAGAATATCGTCCAGGGTAAGGCTGTGAAGATGCATGGCGCTGACGGCTCTCGCACGGGGCATCAAATTTCAGGTGGGGTAAAGTTCATTGGCGATGGTTTGCCGGTAAGCGGGGGCTGCACCCTTGTGCGGTTAAATCATGTGATGAACCAGGAGATGTGCGATCGCATCAGCGCCCCATGCTGCTGCCGTTTACAGAAACGGTATGAGCCAAGGCTTTTAACCCCAAAAGGAATCCCTAAAACACCTAAACCGTTATAGGTTGAACATGAGGTGATTAACCTTGCCAAATCCCAGAGTATTAAGCCTCAGAGCTTCACACCTCAAAAATCAAGACTTTCTACCACATCCCGCCAGCTGAACGACTAACTCCACCAGCTCAGTGGGTTGAGCCAGCTTGTGCAAATGGGCCTCGAACCCAGCGGTCAACGCCTTCTCTCGGTCCTCATCTAGATAGGCCGTAATGGCAGCGGCCGGGAGATGGCCACCCCGCTCAGCCTCGAGCGCTCTAACGCGCTGAATCAGGCTATAGCCGTCCTCGCTCGCCATGCGAATATCGCTGACCAGCACATCGGGGCGAAACTGGTCTAGCGCCTCTAGCGCCGCCGCCGCGCTAGCCACTGCCTTCACGCCAATGCCGTAGTACTCTAGCGCCGCTGCAATAAACTCACGCGCATCGACCTCGTCATCTACCACCAGCACCCGCAGCCCGTCTAGCGATTGGGGCAGTAGGCCTGCGGCGGCTGAGCGATTGTTTGGCGCCGACTCAGCGGCTTGAGTCGGCGTAGAGCCCCGAGCCTCTAGCTGGGCTAGAGCTGGAGTATATACGGCCATTCGAAGGGCTTCAATCAGGCCAGCAGTATTGCAGACGGCATCAACATATAGCTCAACCGGCAGCGGATGGCCGTAGCGAGGGCAAAACGCCGTCGGTAAAACCTGCGTGCCGATACTCAGCGTTAGCTCATGAAGCCCTATCCGAAAACCCTGACGGCGGCTCTCCTCAACGTAAAGCGGCAATGGTCGGCCCGGCAGGTAGTTTTGCGGGATATTCAGCAGATTCGCAGCAGCTTGGTTAGCTTCTAAAATGACGCCGTTAACATCGGTGACTAAGTAAGCAACAGGCGCGCGCTGAAACAGGGTGTAGTAGTGCTGATAGCCCTCCGCAAGGCGCTGATTCTCCTGAAGCAGTTCCTCCTCAACCCGCTCAGCCACCTCTAGGCTGGTTTGCATTTCCTCAAAAATTAGCTCTAGTCCTTCAAGGGCAGACGCACCTTCTTCCCAAGCTTCTACGGCCTGCGCTTTTAGATCCGCAACGTGCTGCCGAACGATTTCAATACGTTTCTGGAACTGCTCATCGCTCATAACATTTGCCGCACCAAATTTGCTAAAAGCTGTAGCTTACCTACTGACTCTACATCTGATGCTGTCATCAGCCGCGCTTGCATCTGATTTATTATTCAAAGACTTCAGCAGGTAAATCAGCCTATGAACAATGTATCTGACCCAGAGGGAAAACAGT
>DATNQE010000372.1:0-5430 GCA_036702895.1 Trichocoleus sp.
ATTGAATTAGTGCAGTCTGGAGTGCCCCTGTTTTGGTTTGACGATGTTGCCCAGGACGATCCAGATTTTGAAGCTATTCAAATCTTGGCGGTGGCCGACGTTTTGCGAAGTACTAGCCGTCGAGATTTGCACTTTCGACCAGAACTGCCCGTGAGCCGAGCGGTTTTGGCTACGGCATTGGTGCGCTTGGTGGCTGCAACCTCTGTGGCCGAAGCCTCAGTCCCTATCCAATCGACTAGTCGAGAGCCAGCCCTGCTAAAAGATGTGCCAGCCCAACACTGGGCCCATGACTTTATTCAGGCCGCTTTTGAACAGGGCTGGATGCTGCCGCTGCAGCCTCAGGTGTTTCAACCCAGCCGAGTAGTTACCCATCGCCAGCTTCAAACGGTTTTGGAGCGGGTTGCTTCGGGCATCTCAATGTGCGCCCACCCAACCCAGGCCTATCAAGATAAGTCGGGGGGGGATAGCCCGGTTAAGCGACGACAGTTAGCCCAAGCGCTCTATGGGCTCTACCGCCAAAGGTTGGGAATTTAGCCGAAGCTTTTTATCATGAAGAAATAAAAAGCGTTTCTTGAGAGCTGGCCTATGACCGCCCAACTCGTTCCCGACTATGTGCTGGAAAAGCAAACCTGGACCTGGCAGGGTTACAACATTGCCTACGTGGTGGAGGGAACAGGCCAGCCCCTGGTGTTGATCCACGGATTTGGAGCTTCCAGCGGCCACTGGCGGAAAAATATTCCGGTGCTGGCAGCGGCGGGCTATCAGGTGTTTGCTTTGGACCTGCTGGGATTTGGCAACTCAGATAAGCCTGCGATCGCATACTCCGTCGAGCTCTGGCAGGAGCTGCTCCAGGACTTCTGGACCGTCTTTATCCAGCGGCCCGCTGTCTTTGCCGGTAACTCCATTGGCGGCCTGCTGGCCCTAATGGTGCTAGCCAACCACCCTGAAATTGCTGCAGGGGGTGTGCTGCTCAATGCTGCTGGTGGGCTCAACCATCGCCCCGACGAGCTTAATCTGCCCCTACGGCTGGTCATGGGCACCTTCACCAAGCTTGTCAGCTCCCGCTGGCTGGGTCCGCTGCTGTTTCAACAGGTTCGCCAGAAGCACCGTATTCGGGGTTCGCTGCGCCAGGTGTACGGCAATAAGGCCGCCATTACCGAGGAACTGGTTAACATGCTTCACCAGCCCGCCCTCGATCCCGGTGCTCAGCGCGTGTTTGCTGCTATTTTGACAGCGCCTCCTGGCCCTCGGCCCACCGACCTGCTGCCCCAAATTCGGCAGCCGCTGCTGGTGCTCTGGGGCGAAGATGACCCGTGGACACCTATTAAGGGGGCCGAGGTTTATAAGAACCTCACTACTGCCATCGAGGGCAAAGCGCCTGTGACGTTTTACAGCATCCCCCAAACAGGCCACTGTCCCCACGACGAGCGCCCGGAGACCGTTAACGCTCTGATGCTGGACTGGCTGGCAACTCTATTTGCCTAACAGGGCATAGCCCTGGTAAGGAGAAGCAGCTTTAAAGCCAGCAATTAGCTGCCGGGACGCACGCTCATCAACTCCTGTAGGGAAGCCAGGAGCTTGATCTCTGCTTGCTCAATTTGAGCGTTACTGTTGATCAAAAAGGTCCAGCGCACATTGACCCCAAATACCCTGGCTCTAACGCTGCCTTTGACCACTACCTGCTTACGCCCCTCTAGCGCTAGGCTAACCATCTCCTTAGGGCTTGCCTCCATCCCCTCGGCTTCCTGTTGCAGGTAGGCCTCAATCGCCTCTACGCCTACAATGGGGTCTTCAAAGGGAGCGCGCAGTTCCCCAGCTGGTGCAAAGAGCGCAGCAGTTGCCGCAAAATCGCCTGCGTTAAAGCAGGTGAAGTAAGTTTGCACAACGGGTTCGCTCTGTAGCTCGGGGAGCTGTTGAGTCGTCAGAGTCATAGCAAGTCTCTATGGGACACTGACTTATTATCTGAAAAGCCCGCCTTAGAACGCTCCTCTTAGGGGCGGATATGACCTCTGCCGTAGGGTGCGATCGCACTATTGCACTCATCCTTCACCGAACAGCGGACTATACCTGATAGCGCTAAACCGAGGCACAAGCCGTTTGGTCTTTAGGCTCATCATCTCTTCAAGTATTGAGCGCTCTAGGCTCTGGTACTCTGATATAAAGATTGCGCTTTGAAACTCGCACCGCCGTGACTCAAGCTACTGTAGACGCTCCTGTTGCACAAGACTGGTCGAAACTGCTTCAGCAGCTAATAGATAAACAGTCCCTCACCCTAGATCAGGCAGAAGCGTTAATGACTGGCTGGCTAAGCGAGGCCATTGCCCCTGAACTCTCCGGAGCCTTTCTAGCGGCGATTCAAGCCAAAGGGGTCTCCGCAGAAGAGCTAGCCGGTATGGCGCGGGTGCTGCAGGCCCAGTCCTTGGGTGGGGCCGCTGACGAGTCTTTGCCGAAACCTCTGGTTGATACTTGCGGTACGGGCGGTGATGGCTCTCACTCATTCAACATCTCTACTGCCGTAGCCTTTGTCACCGCAGCAGCAGGGGTTGCCGTTGCCAAACACGGTAACCGCTCAGCTTCTAGTAAGGTGGGCTCTGCCGATGTGTTAGAAGCCCTCGGCGTTGATCTGGCGGCTCATCCTGAAAAGGTCAGAGCTGCTCTCAAAGAAACCGGCATTACCTTTCTTTTTGCTCGCGGCTGGCATCCAGCGATGAAAGCAGTGGCTCCCATTCGGGCCACATTAAAGGTACGCACCGTGTTTAACCTGCTAGGCCCGCTGGTAAATCCTCTGCGGCCTACTGGACAGGTCATCGGCGTATTTGACCCATCCGTGCTGTCGTCGATGGCAGAAGCGCTCAATCAGCTGGGGATGCCCCAAGCCGTCGTGCTGCACTGTCGGGAAAATATGGACGAAGCAGGCTTAGGCGATAAGACAGATCTGGCGGTGCTGGAGCAGGGTCAGGTGAGTTCCGCAGTGTTAGATCCTCAGGCGTTTGGCCTAACGGCTGCTTCCAAAGCGGATCTGCGCGGCGGTGAAGTTGAGGAGAATGCGGCAATTCTGCAGGCTGTTTTGCAGGGCAAGGGAACCCGCGCCCAGCAGGATGTCGTTGCTCTAAACGCTGCCCTAGCCTTGAAAGTGGGCGGGGTAGTGTCGGGGACAAGCCTGGAAGACTCAGTGCAGCAGGGCGTTAACCTGGCTCAGAACATTCTCCAAAGCGGTGCTGCCTGGGACAAGCTTCAGCAGCTGGTGCGATTTTTGCAGGGGTAGGCCGCGGCCAGAGCTTCCACCCAGGATAATTTCACCCAGGATAATTTCACAGAGCCTTTGCTTTTAAGCAGTCGACGGATTGATAAAGACAGAAAGTGTGTCGGGGGCAAGCTGCTGAAGCTAACCCTTCACACCACTGCCTGCGTCGGTAGGAACGATGTAACGCTGTAGGAACACAAACAGCAGAATAACAGGCACGACGGAGATAACCGAGCCCGCTGCAATCAAGCGCCAGTCTAGAGAGAAGCTGCCCGCTAGTCTGGCTACGCCAATGGGCAGCGTGTAGTATTCAGGTCGATCCAGAATAATCAGCGGCCAGAGAAAATCGCTCCAGGAGCCAATAAACGTAAAAATAGCCAGCGTCACCAAAGCGGGCCGAGTGGCGGGCAGCATGACATTCCACCAGATGCCCAGTTCTGAGCAGCCATCGATGCGGGCGGCCTCTTCCAGCTCTTTGGGCACGCCCTGAAACGCCTGCCGCATCAGAAAGATGCCAAAAGCCGAGGCAATGTAGGGAAAGATGAGGCCCAAGTAGGAGTTCCGCAAACCTAGCTGCACCGTCAGGATGTACAGCGGAATCATGACGATTTGGAACGGAATCAAAATTGTGGAGACGAGCAGGGAAAAAATGGCTTCCCGGCCTCGGAACCTCAACCTGGCCAGGGGGTAGGCAGCTAAAGAACACACCAACAGGTTGAGCAGCACCGTAAGAACAGCGACGACAGTGCTGTTGACGAAGTATCGCCCGAAGGGATTTGTCCGCCAGACTGTAACGAAGTTTTGCAGCGTGGGCTGGGCCGGAATGAACTGGGGCGGAAACGCAAAAATGTTTTCCCCCGGCGATTTTAAGGCCGTACTAAAGAGCCACAGCAGGGGCAGGAGCATGGCCAGTGCGATCGCACTGAGCAGCCCATACAGCCCCATCTGAGTCACCCAAGACGGCCTGCCAATCCTTTTTGCCTCAGCCTGCTTCGCTTGAATCATAGATTTGGCCTCAACCGAAGTTGCGCTCCTGCATCAGCCAGAAACCAGCGAAGGAATCTGCTTCGGGATTCGTCTGTACGCCGATAAAATGAACCTGGTTAGCAGCCCGCTTGGCGGCCTCAAAATTCTGGGCTTCGCTCTGGGTGCCTGGCGTAGTTAGGTTCGCTAAAACCCAGCTATCTGCCGAGCCAGTCTCCAAAATTAGCCGGGGCGTTTTGCTCTGCTCAACTCGGACAAAGCCTAGCTCTAGCCCCGACATCCAGCCAGCAAGGGGCAGGGCGCGGGGAGAAAAAATCAAAATACCGGGAACCGGCGTGGCCGGATCGATGCCCGCTAGATCCAAAGGGAAGCCTTCTCCAAAGTCAATTTCCCATTCCGACATTTCCTGAAGGGCCGCGGCCTCTAGGGTGACAAAGGCCCACTTCTGGCCCATCAAGGCGTCGGGTAGGGCCTGAGGGCTCGGCGGTGGAGCCGCAACGATGGCGGCGGGGGCGCTGGTATAGCCCGGCTGGTTAGGGTAAAAGTTCTCTCGCCGCTCATCTAGCCACTGCTGTAAAGCCAGGGCTCGCCGACTGGGCTTAGCCGGAACTCCCGCTTCCTCGCAGGCCCGGCTGATCATGTTCTGCATCTGATAGCGGAAGTAGCGAATGCGGCTCGGAGGCGACGGGGCTTGGGCCAAAGCTTCTTCTACCGCTTCCCTCAGCTTGATGGAGTTTACTTCGGTGTTGGAGAGAAACTTGCTGAAGCGAAACGGCTCTTTCGATTCGGCAGAGACCTCTTGTGCCCCTTCGCAAATCAGCACTTCCCAGACTTTTTTCTGGTTCTCATCCAAAATTGGGCGTGAATAAAAGTCCAGTTCCCAAACGCTACCCATGCCAAATGGCCCTGTATACAGATCTTCTGGTATCGCACCCGCCAAGGATACAACCCTGAGGATGCAACACCAGTATCCCTGAATTTGCTCCTTTCGCAGCAATCACTGAAGTTTAGCTGCTGCTTTCAGCTAGCACTCGGCTGACATCCTGCACACGGGTTTCGGCCTCGTCCATTACAGTGTTGAAGTCCCGGATGATTTCGCCGGGGTACTTCTCTAGCACTTTGGTGGAGAGGGAAATGCGGTTGCGGGCTGAGTCTAAATCTACAACCACCGCTTTAATAGGCTGCCCTACCTGCAGGATGGC
>DATNQE010000376.1:0-7174 GCA_036702895.1 Trichocoleus sp.
GTCAGAAGCACTAATCTTTCAAAAATAAAGCACCCGCAGCAGGGAATATAGACCAGCAGGCCCCTAGCCCCATGAAAACATTTGCCTTCTGTCCTCTGCCCCCTGCCTTCACTCCTCTCTCCTCCCTTTCTACATCGGCTGCAGCGCAAAGAAATCCTCATAAATCGCGTTGCCGACCTCATTAAGCCGCAGCTGCAGACCGTCGAGAAACTCGTGCAGGCCCTGGTTTACGATTTCATCCATGGTGACGTAGTCCAGCTCAGAGCGCAGGCGGCCGATGGTGCGATCGCTCGGCAGGCGCCAGGTGCCAGACTGGGTTCCTGTAATTTGGTGCAGCGACTTTTCGGCCTGAAGTACGCAGAACTGGATTGAGCGAGGAAACTCGCGGTTGAGAATTAAAAACTCCGTCACGCTGTTGGGGGTGATGCGGTACTGGCACTTGCGGTACATCTCGTAGGCGCTAGCCGACTTGAGCAGAGCGATCCACTGCAGATCATCCAGCGGCGTGCCCACATCTGAGAGCGAAGGCAGCAGGATGTAGTACTTCACATCGAGGATGCGAGCAGTTTTATCAGCCCGCTCCAACAGCCGCCCCAGCAGACCAAAGTGCCAGCCCTCGTTGTGGGCCATGGTGGCATCCATCACCCCCGCAAACAGATGGCTAGCGAGCTTCACCTCCGGGAAAAAGGTGTGCACATCAGCCAACGAAACCGCCTCAGCTGCATCTTTCACCATCAGATAAAACGAGTTCACCTGCTCCCACATCTCTGAAGAAATGATTTCGCGCACCGAGCGAGCATTTTCGCGGGCAGCCTGGAGGCAGGACAGAATCGAGTTGGGGTATTGCTTATCAAAGGTCAGGAATTGCAGCACGTTCTCAGCGGTGGCGGCCCCATAGCGCTGGCGAAACAAGTTCTGATCGCCGGTAGTTACGACCAGGGGTTCCCACTGCTGCTGCTGCACCCCACCGGGAGAGTCGAGCAGCAGGTTGAGGTTGACATCGACGAAGCGGGCGACGTTTTCGGCCCGTTCGACATAGCGGTTCATCCAGTAGATTGAGTCGGCAACGCGGCTGAGCATGGGGTGTTTGAGGGGAGAAGAGAGGAGGAAAGGCAAAAGGCAGAGAGCAGAAGGGGGTTAGAAAACGTAGGGTGGGCACTGCCTACCATCACCAACCGCCAACAATTCGAAACCCAGATTATTTCGGGGCAAAGCCATTGGTCGGTTTGACCACCCAGGTATCTTTGCTGCCGCCGCCCTGGGAGGAGTTCACCACCAGAGATCCCTTACGCAGAGCTACGCGGGTCAGGCCACCGGGATTCACATAAATATCCTTGCCGTAGAGAATGTAGGGCCGCAGATCAACGTGGCAGCCCTCAAAGGTATCGTCAATGAGCGTCGGCACCCGCGACAGACAGAGGGTGGGTTGGGCGATGTAGCCACGCGGATTGGCCTGGATGCGCCCGGCGAAGTCTTGGCGCTGTTCTGGGGTAGCGTGGGGGCCGACGAGCATACCATAGCCGCCGGAGGCGTTGGTGGCTTTGACCACCAGCTTGTCCAGGTTATCGATCACGTGGGCCATCTGCGTCGAGTCTTCGCAGAGGTAAGTCGGCACGTTGGGAATGATCTGATCCTCGTTCAGGTAGTAGCGAATCATTTGAGGCACGTAGGCGTAGATCAGCTTGTCGTCGGCCACGCCCGTACCGAGGGCATTTGCGATCGCAACCCGCCCATTCCTATAAACCTCCATTAGCCCCGGCACTCCCAGCAGCGAATCAGGCCGAAACGCTATCGGATCGATAAAGTCGTCATCGATGCGGCGATAGATCACGTCTACTCGCTGGAGTCCTTTAGTCGTGCGCATTTGCAGGTAGCCATCCGCCACCACCAGATCGCGCCCTTCCACAAGTTCAGCCCCCATCTGCTGAGCCAGAAAGGAATGCTCGAAGTAGGCCGAGTTGTACAAACCGGGGGTAAGCACCACCACGCGCGGGTCAGACAGGTGGGGCGGTACTAGGTTCAGCAGCGTTTCCAGCAGCTGACTGGCGTAGTCATCCACCGGTCGAATGTCCATCGAAGCAAACAGGTGTGGGAAGGTACTCTTCATCACCCGACGGCTCTCCAGCACGTAAGACACCCCCGACGGACAGCGCATGTTGTCCTCCAGCACATACCAGGTGCCGTCCTTATCACGCACCAGATCAGTGCCGGTAATGTGGCACCAGATTCCCTCTGGCGGCTGCAGACCCAGACAAGGCTTCAGAAACCCTGGCGCTGACTCAACGGCCTCGCGCGGCATCACCCCGTCTTTTAGAATCTTCTGCTCGTTGTAGACATCGTGAATAAAGCAGTTGAGGGCGTAGGTGCGCTGCTTTAGCCCTTTTTCTAGCCACTCCCACTCGCTGTAGGGCACGATGCGAGGAATGACGTCAAAGGGGAAAATTCGCTCGGTACCTTCGTTGTCGCTGTAGACGTTGAAGGTTACCCCTAGCTTAAATAGGGTGTTTTGCGCAGCCTGCTGACGCCGCTGCAGTTCGGCCAGGCTCAGGCTGTTGATGCGGTTCACTAGAGGCGAGGCTTCAAGCCGCGGTTTTCCTTTGCCCTCAAACAGTTCATCAAAAAAATCGCCCGGCTCGTAGGTATCAAATAGCACCGTTGGTCTCCCTCTGCAGTCCGCCATCTAGACGCAAACAATAGACTTATTGAATAGTCGTTCAGCCGGGCTGCAAACTGTAGTGCTTTTTACCAAGCAATCGAACTTCATGTTGAGAGGCTTGCCCTCAAAGCTTTTGATGGAAGGCGCAAATTCTTGATAGCGCTACAGCAAGAGGCTCATCCTGTCACAGATTGGAGATCGCAGCTTGAATGTTGAAGCTGATACTCCCTACCGAGCAATGTAGCTGTTCCAGGCTTGCCAAAAGATGTAAACCGAGAGCAGCGCCAGCAGCGCCCGGAACATAAAAGTAATGACCTGGTCGGGCAGTTTGGGCAAAAAGCGGGTGCTGACCTGTACTCCCAGTAGACCCCCGAAACCCAAGATCAAACCCGCGTCAAACAAGACATTGCCGCTGAGGGCATGGCCAGCGCAGGCTGCGATCGCAGTAATCACAATCACCCCTAGGCTGGTCTGCACTGCCGTTTTGATGCCCTCTCCCAGCAGCAAAATCTGCAGCGGCACCATTATTACGCCGCCGCCCACGCCAAAAAGACCTGCCAAAATGCCTGCCGAACTGCCCGTAATCAGGCGAGCCAGAGTTGGATTCATGACGGCTGGGGCAGACGCTGTAGGCCCCTGCACAGTTTCTCCTGCCCCGGCCAAGTTGGCGGCCTCCACAGTCTCAGCTGGAGGAGGCGTTACGGCTTCCTGGCGCGTTCTCTGGGCCACGACCCGTTTGCGCAGCCCCACTAAGTACACATTGCTCACCAGCAGCAGTGCAAACCCGGCCAGCAGAGCGTAGGCCGGGAAAACATTGGCTAGCAGCACCCCTAGCTGGGCCGTCACCAGGGCCGGAAACCCCAGCATCAGAACTTTCTTAAGATCCAGAAAGCCCATGCGCCAGTTCTGAATGCTGCCGGTAATCGAGGTCACTACGATGGCAAGACTGCTGGTGGCCACGGCCTCCACGGGGGTAAAGCCTAAGCGCACCATAATCGGCACCAAAATCGTGCCGCCGCCGATGCCAAGGAATCCCGCCAGGATGCCCGAGAGAACGCCCGATGCCGCCAGCAGCCAGAAATTTGCCATGAATTTTTAGGAAGGAAGTGGATTAGCTCGACGCCAAAACCCACTGTACCAGGGTGCGAACGCCGTACCCAGTAGCCCCTGGGCTGTGGTAAGCCCCTTCCTTCTCAATCCACACTGGGCCTGCCACGTCCAGGTGGGCCCAGGGCGTGCCGTTGACAAACTGCTTGAGGAATAGCGACGCTGTAATCGAACCACCGGGGCGGGGCCCAGTATTTTTCATGTCGGCCGACAGCGACTTCAGGCCCTCGAAGTACTTCTCCTCCATGGGCAGTCGCCAGAGCTTCTCACCTGAAACCTCCGCTGCCTGTTCAATTTCCTTAGCCAGGCTGTCGTCTGGCGTAAACAGACCAGCAATGTCGTCGCCCAGAGCGATGATGCAGGCTCCAGTCAGAGTAGCCAAATCGAGAATGGCATCAACCTCTAGCTTTTCGGCGTACACCAGTGCGTCGGCCAGGGTGAGACGCCCTTCAGCGTCCGTATTGTTGACCTCAATGGTTTTGCCGTTCGAGGCAGTCAGGATGTCGCCGGGACGCAGCGCCCGACCGCTGATCATGTTCTCGGTGGCGGCGGTGATGAAGTGAACTTCCACATCCGGCTTGAGTTGACCGACAGCCTTGGCCGCGCCCAACATGGCGGCGGCGCCGCCCATGTCTACCTTCATCATCTCAATGCCGCTGCCGGCCCCTTTGATGTTGAGACCGCCCGAGTCAAAGGTCAGCCCTTTGCCAATAATGGCCAATTTGCGCTTGGGAGCGCCATCGGGCTTGTAGGTGAGGTGAATAAATTTGGGCGGCAGGTCAGAGGCTTGGGCCACGCCAAGGTAAGCGCCCATACCCAACTTCTCGCAGTCTTCCCTCTCCAGAATCTGTAGGGCCAAACCATGATTCTGGGAAATATCTGTGGCTGTTTCGGCAAGCGCTAGCGGAGTGGCGATGTTGGGGGGAGCCGCCACGAGCTCCCGCGCCAGGATCACGCCTGAACAAATAGCTTGGGCTTTTTGAATAGCGGCCTCTTGTCCAGCTAAATCAAGCAGGTGGACTTGCTCAACCTTAGAGGCTTTATCTTCTTTTTCTGACTTAAAGCGGGCGTCTTCATGGAGCGCCAGGATCACGCCTTCGGTTAGCACCTGCGCTGTGAGGGCCGGGTCGTTATTCCAAACCGGCAGGCTGAGCCCTAGAGAGGTGTTTTTTTCTTTTCTTGCAAGCTTAGCGGCGGCGGCGGCAGCGCGGCGCAAGGTTTCGGGTTTGAGACTTTCAACCGAACCCAGGCCCACCAGCAAGAGCTTGCGTACCGGGCTGTCCTTGCCTAGGCGAATGGTGGCACTCGAGCCGTCTTTGCCGGTAAATTCGGCCTCGTCTATGAGTTCTTGCAGCAGGCCAGAAAACCGTTGATTAAGCTCGGTCATCATGCCCGATAGCGGCAGAGACTCTTCACAAATGCCGACAGCAAGGCAATCGCCTGACCAGGTCAGACAGGTTTTGTCCGATGCTTGAAACTCCATTCCCGGATCAACTCTGAGCAACGCTTACATTTTGAACTATTGTCACCATAAATCGTGACGGCAGGCCGATGGGTTTACGCAATTTTGCTGTCAAGAAAGCTCAGAAAAACCTGTCGTAATCTGCTTTTTTTTGCTACAAAGCTTTACAGCGTCCGGCTACTAGGATGAGCTTCCTATGCTTAAGCGAATCAAAGACAAGCTGCCGTCAGGGCCGCTGCAGAAGAGACTGCCGCTGGTTGCGATAGTTGCGATCGCAACCCTCAGCGCCCTGTCACTGGGTATGGCAACCGCCCTCATGCGTCAGCAGTGGCCGGCCGGCACGACTCCCCAAGCTTCCCCGCAAGACTCTTTAAATCCGTTTGCCGAGCGCCCTGACCCAGTACCTCAGCTGGCCCTGCTGCCGCCCGAAAAACGAGCCTTGCAGCTAGCCCAGCTCGCCAACGATCCCCCCTCCCCCACCAGCAACCGGGCCCGCTATCTGCTCGCTGTCGATCAGATTAACCAAAACCGGGGCGGCAGCGCCATTCCCCTGCTCAACGGGCTCGACCAGGACTATCCAGAGATGGCTGCGTACGCCCTGCTGCGGCTGGGGCAGGCTCAAAAAGCATCCGGTCAAGCCGACCAGGCCAAAGCCTCCTGGCAGCAGGTGCTCGATCGCTTCGGTAGCGATCCCGCCGCTGCAGACGCTCTCTATCGCCTCAGCGAAAGCGACCCGGCCTACCAAGACCAGCTGCTGCAGAAGTTTCCGTCCCACCCCCGCAGCCTTGACATTGCCTTTGCCCGTTTGGCCGCCGACCCCAGTCGAGCCGATGCGCTGCCTCTGCTCAAGTTGCTTGCCCAACACGCCCACTACCGCCCCGAATCAGAGGCCGTTTTAGATCGGCTCTCCAACGAATTTGCCAGCCAGCTTCAGCCTACCGATTGGCAGGCCATTGGCTTTAGCTACTGGGAGCTGGGCCGCTACGGCAAGGCAGGGCGAGCCTATGCCAAAGCTCCAGCGTCTCCCCGCAACCTGTACCGGGCCGGCCGGGGCCACCAGCTTGACGGCAAGGGGACTGCTGCCACCAATTACTACACCCTGCTCGACCAGCAGTTTCCTGATGCGCCTGAGACGGCCACCGGGCTGCTGCGCCTTGCCGACATTGTCTCCCTAGACAAAGCGGCAGGGGTGCTCGATCAAGTCATTGCTCGCTTCCCTGACCGAGCAGGAGAGGCGCTGCTGAAAAAGGCTGTCGTTCTCGACGAGCTCGGTAGCCCAGAGGCAGCTCAGCAGACTCGTACAACCCTACTAACCGACCACGGCGGTTCCGAAGCCGCTGCCGAGCTGCGCTGGCAGTACGCTGAGAATACCGCTGCTGCTGGGGATTTACAGACGGCCCTGCGCTGGGCGCAGGAAACGGTCAAGTACAGCCCTGACACTGAGCTTGCTCCCGATGCCGGATTTTGGGCCGGGAAATGGGCGAAAGCACTAGGCCAAAGCGATGTGGCGCAAGCCGCCTTTGAGCACGTCATCGGCCATTATCCTGAGTCTTACTACGCCTGGCGCTCAGCAGTCGCCCTCGGCTGGAACGTCGGGGATTTCAAAACGGTGCGGACCCAAATGCCTCAGGTGCAGCTGCCGCCCGAGCGCACGCCCTTGCCCACTGGGTCTGAAACGCTCAAAGAGCTTTATCTGCTGGGCCATAACCAGACTGCCTGGGAACGCTGGCAGGTGGAGTTTAGTAATCCCCAAGAAGCCACTGTGGCCGAGCAGTTTACCGACGGCTTGATGCGGTTGGGGGTAGGCGATAATCTCGACGGCATCTATATGGTGTCCAGCCTGTCGCTGCGCGACCGCCCTGAGGACCAAAGCCAATACCAGAGCCTTAAGGAAAACCCCGATTACTGGCAGGCGCTCTATCCCTTTCCATTTGCCGATCTAATTCAAA
>DATNQE010000395.1:0-2536 GCA_036702895.1 Trichocoleus sp.
TCACCACACCGAGGCTCTGCTGGCCAGTGTGGTTACCACGTCCCCCAAGGCCAAGCCAGTGCCCTCGTCCTCGCCTATTTTGGGGGTTGAAGGACTGCTCCACCATATTGCCGGCTGCTGCAACCCCTTACCAGGCGAATCTATCATTGGAGTTGTCGGTCTAGGCAGTCGGGGCATCACGATTCACCGTCAGGGCTGCTCTAACCTAGAGGAAATTCCGGGCGACCGCCTGATTCCCGTTAGCTGGAATCCTCTGGAGATGAACGGCAGCCGCCAGACCTACCCAGTACAGGTCAAGATTGAAGTGATTGACCGAGTTGGCGTACTCAAAGACATCCTCTCCCACCTATCCGATTTGCAGATTAACGTTCATAAGGCTCAGGTAAAGACCTTTCCTGGCCAAACTGCTGAAATTGATCTGGGGCTAGACGTGCGGGATCACGCTCATCTGGAGCAAACCTTCAATCAAATTCGCAAAATGACTGATGTGCTCAAACTACGCCGTGTAAGCCAGATCGACTAACACTGGCTACCTGCCGTCATACCGCTACCTGTCCAAATATTAGGGAGACAGTAAAGGAACGCGGCGAAGAAACAATGTCAGCAGCCCCCGTAGTAATACAGGGGCTGCTTTTACTCTGCTAAATCAACTCTTCACCATTCTAGAGCGCGCAATCCGTAGGTTCTGGGAGAGGGTTCTCCGTAGGCGGTTGATAGGCTTGCAGTATCAGTGGGCTCGTCTCTTCAATTGCAGGAGCTGGACGGCGTTCCATTGTGGCTGTGTCAACAACCCACCAACAATGAAAGCGAAAACCTTACTTCCAGTGACCTTGGCAGCATGCGGGCTGGCCTTCGGCAGCTCTCTTTACGCCCAGGCTGAGGCTGCCACTTTCTCCCTCACCCCATTTACCGGCGATAATGCCAAAGTTTTTGTCACCCTAGACCAACTGGTTAACGGCAACATCGACGTCAAAGTAGAAGTTGACAAATCAGTTGCCCTCGCCGACCTCAGAGGCATCTTCTTCAACGTCAAAACTGAAGCTATCTTGCCTAAGCTCAACATTATCAACCCCAGCACCGGCGTTGGAGCCTTTAAATTTGCGGCCAACAGCGTTAATGAAGTTGGCGGTGTCAAGCTTGAGGGCGAACCTAATCTCAACCCTTGTGTGCCGATTGGCTGCGACGGCGGCATTGAAATTGGTCAAAATGGCTTGAAAGGCGGGAAGGACGACTTCCAAAGCGTCAGCTGGACGTTTGCCCGTACTGATGGACAAGCCCTAAGCTTGGCTGATTTTGAGGGTATGTCGTGGGGCATTCGGGCGACCAGCGTAGGAGCGCCCGGCAGCAGTCGTGGCGGCAGCACCAAGCTGAGCGGCATCGTTCCGACTACCCCGAAGCCAGAACAACCCCGAGAGATTCCAGAACCTACAGCGACGCTGGCGTTTTTTGCCGTAGCGGCCGGAGCCCTAACCACTCTACGCCACAAAGCTGCCGAGCAGGCTTAGAGCGGGTTAACAATACTCGAACCAGAGCTGACAGAGTTGAGCAACCCTGTCAGCTTTAGTTTGAAGGCATATTCAACTGGCCTCAATAAGCACCGCTTCGTTAATGCAGGGCTGCATTTTCAACGGCATAGGGTTTGTCGTGAATTGCCAGACGGTCGAGAAGCGTAGCGCTAGCGGCATTGAGCCCGATTAGCTCAACCTGAGAGCCGCGTCGGCGGAAGCCCAAAACGATCTTGTCTACAGCATCAACAGCGGTCTGATCCCACAGATGGGCGTGAGTCAAGTCAATGGTCACCCGGCGAGGAGCTTCGCGCAGATCAAACGCCTGTAGAAAATCTTGAACTGAGACAAAGAAGATTTGACCGCTCACGGTATAGATGCGCTCGGTACCATCCTCTGTCAAGGTTGAGCTGACCTGAATCATGCGGGCAATTTTGCGGCTGAAGAACGTCGTGCTGAGGGCAATGCCAACGGCAACCCCAATTGCCAAATTGTGAGTCAGTAGCGTTGTCACTACCGTAGTCAGCATGACGGCTGTTTCGCTTCTCGGAATGGAGCGAATGTTGCGCAGGGAGTGCCAGCTGAAGGTGCTAAAGGCCACCATCACCATAACCGCTGTCAGCACCGCCATCGGGATGCGGGCTACCCAGCTGTCTGCCACGAGGATGAACAGCAGCAGAAAAACGCCAGAGCTGAGCGTTGAGAGGCGCGTACGCCCACCCGAGCGGATGTTGATAATGGATTGGCCAATCAGGGCGCACCCCGCCATGCCTCCTAAAAAACCGGTGGCGATATTGGCAACACCTTGCCCTACGGCCTCCTGATTTTTGTTGCTCGGGGTATCGGTCATATCGTCTAACACGCTGGCGGTCAGGAAGGATTCCATCAGGCCCACTACAGAGAGCGCCAGGGCGTAGGGAAAAATGATTTGCAGCGTTTCCAGGGTGAAGGGAACCTGGGGCAGGGCCAGAGCCGGCAGCGTGCTCGGCAGGGTGCCCATATCGCCCACTGTAGGAGCATCCAGTCCGGTT
>DATNQE010000038.1:0-4578 GCA_036702895.1 Trichocoleus sp.
CTGGCAAGCATTTTCCCCTACTTTGGCCCCTGCTGTAGCAATTGAATTTGATACCTTTTTCAATGCGGAAACCAATGACCGCGGTGAAAACACCCTCGAGCTAATTGTGTATCCGGCTCCAGGGGAGCAGTCCATTCTGGCGCAGGTTAATCCGGGCTTTATTATTAATGACGGCAACGCTTACACGGCCTGGATTGACTATCAGGCTGTTAGCGATGGTCCCGACTTGCTGCAGATATTTGCGGCGACAGCGGGTGCGGAAAAGCCCAGCCAACCACTCATTTCTCAGGCACTCGAGCTGTCGTCGATTTTGGGTTCCCAAGCGTTTTTTGGATTTAGTTCTTCTACCGGCGGCGCTCGCAATTCGCACGAACTGCGAAGCTGGACCTTAAATTCCTTAAGCGTTGAGAAAGTCGGCTACTTTAACTTTACCCAATTCACTCAAGCCGCTCTTTTTGAATTTGGCGTCGACATTCCAGTTGAGCCCATCGAGATCAACGGTCTTTCTGTTAGTTTGCTCTACGACGAGACCTATTACCTGTGCCAAAACCCAGATGTAGCAGAAGCGGTTGCTCAAGGTGTTTTTCGCAGTGGGTATGACCACTTTGTGCAATTTGGCTGGCTTGAGAGACGCAATCCCAGCATTCTCTTCGATGAAGCCTATTACCTGAGCCAAAACCCAGACGTAGCTGAAGCGGTTGCCGGTAGAGTTTTGAGCAGTGGGTTTCAGCACTTTGCCCTATTTGGACAGGAGGAGGGGCGCAGTCCTAGCGCCCTATTTGACGAACCGGCTTACCTTGCTACCAACGCAGATGTTCAGGCAGCTGTGAACCAAGATTTGTTTACCAGCGGATTTGATCACTACATTGAGTTTGGTGCAGCTGAAGGTCGAGGACCGAACCTGATTCTGTTTGAGGAGAATTATTACTTAACCCAAAATCCAGACGTAGCCGCTGCCCTGGCGCAAGGTGCCTTGCCCAGCGCACTTTACCATTACGTCGTCTTTGGTCAGGGAGAACAGCGTAACCCCAGTGCGCTGTTTGATGAAGGAGCATACCTAGCGGCTAATGCTGATGTGGCCACGGCGGTTGGTGCTGGAGCAATCTCTAGCGGGTTTCAGCACTATCTGCTGTTTGGCCGCTGTGAGGGCAGATCGTTAATCCTCGTTTCAGACCCGTCGCTGGTCTAAGCACCGCTGCCTAAAGCAGAGCAGGCCGGAGGCGGTTGAAACGAAATCTGTAAAAGCGCTGAAATTCTTTCCCGAAGGGCCTTAAGGCCAGATAGGGGAAGGAGCTCAGCGTTTTTTAATTAGGTATTTTGACGGTTGTTAAGAAAATTACCTTCAAAAAGTAGGTAAGTTCGGAGTATTATCACTTGCAAGTTTTTGCATCTCTTAACTGAGAGGGCAAAAGCTAGAGAGTGTGGGGAGAAACGGAATGATTCGCTCAGCGGAATTTTCTCGATCTCATATAGCCTGAAGCTTCACAAGATACTGTTTGAGCTGCTGACCTAGCTTGTTTACCGTTTACCGGTGGATTCGCTAGTTCTTGGTGCCCAAAAACCCTGTTCAAAAGGCGGCTGGTTTAGCGGCTTGAGAAGGGTTTGAAAGCATTGATACAGCTTTGCAGTCGGTGCTCCAACCGGACACCTTCAAGTTCAACAGTTCTATCTAGCCAGTCCGGTCAATGAGGCTGTGTACGGCTCGCTCTCTCTACCGTGGGTGCAGATCAACCTGTGTTGTTTATTTTTCAGGGTAAGTGAAGTCTTTCAGGACAGTTTTGAAGTTTCTGGGCCTGTTTGGGCTGGCCCTGGTCTTGAGTTTGGTGATGACGGGACTCGGTCTGTGGCAACCGCTGCAGGCCCAGGTAACGGTCACCAACCAAGCCTCGGCAACCTTTTCCGACAGCACTGGGGCAGGCACCATCCGGGCCAGTTCTAATGAGACAACCTTCCAGAAGGCGGGGTTGGCAGCGCTGCGCATTATCAAGACCGCTGATCGACAGGCCGCTGAGCCGGGGGATGTGGTCGTTTATCGGCTGCTAGTGGAAAACATCGGGACCGTGTCAGCGACTGATGTGGTCGTCACTGACCAGCTGCCCCTGGGTTTGAGCTACGTGGAGAACTCGGTGCAGGCTAGTCCCCTCGCCCCTGTCAGCGTTAGCGCAGCAGGCCGCACTTTGCAGCTCAACTTTGCCAGTCTGGCGCCCCAACAGCCGCTTACCATTGCCTATGCTGCTCTGTTGACGCCCGATGCCATTAGGGGCAACGGTCGCAACGTGGCTCAGGTAGGAGCCACTGGCCTAGCCGGGGTAAGTGATGCCTACCAGCTGGCAATTCGTCCCGGCATTCTCTCGGATTGCGGCACGATTATTGGCCGCGTCTTTGTAGACAAAAATTTTGATGGGGAGCAGCAGCGTGGTGAACCGGGAGTGCCCAATGCTGTGCTCTTTCTAGACAACGGTAACCGTGTTGTCACCGACCCGGACGGTTTGTTTTCAGTACAGAACGCCGTTTCTGGAAACCGGGTTGGCACGCTGGATCTGAGCAGCCTACCCGGATATACGCTGGCGCCTAACCTCTATCGCATCTCTGACAACAGCCAGTCTCGCTTGGTGCGCCTATCGCCAGGAGGTCTGGCTCGCATGAACTTTGCCGTCACACCGACGTTCGGGGAGGGTCAGCCCTGATGAATCACTTAACGGCTATGAAATCCTGGAAGCTTACTCTGGCCCTGCTAGGCATGTGTGGACTGGCGCTGCCAGTCGGGGCCGAACCTTTGCCTGGAGCAGAGGCTTTGGGACCCAGTTCAACCCCAGTCGATCCACCCGTAGCTCCCCCGAGACTTACCGACCAAGGCAACACGCTACCGCTGATTAGCGATGCCCTCAACTCAGGAATCCTGGGCTTTAGTGAGACTGAATTTAATGGCGCTCTGAACCTGGATCGCGTTGATCTAGAAAGCTTTCAAGCAGTTCCCCAGGCAGGTGGTCCTCGCATTCGCCCCTCTCTAGACGGGCAGTCCACGATTATCGATCTACGGCCTTATCGTTCTGCCACCCCCACCCCTGGGCTTGCCACAGGGCCAGAGGAAGCTAATCCGCTAGCGCCTGAACTGCCCCGACAGGCCCCTGCCAACTATGATTTACCGGGTCGAACTGACCCTACAGTGCCGCCGCCGCTGGTGGTTGAACCCCTGGCAGAGCCAGAAGGCTCCCCTGTGCTGGAGGTATATCCAGTAGGAGAACCGCGGGTACCCGCGGACGAGCGATCGACAATTGCGATCGCAGGCCGCATCCTCTCCCCCTCAGGCGAGATTCTTGACCAAGACTTGGTCGTTACATTGACAGCCAGTGACGGTGAGTTTGTCACGGCCGACTACGACACCGATATGCTGGGCTTCCAGGTGCTGGCCCGGCGGGGTCAGTTTGAGGTGCCGCTCCGATCGAGCTTGACGGCTCAGCCTGTACGCATCCGAGCTGCGGTAGACGGCCGGGCGGCGCGAGGAGTTGACCCAGGCGCTGCGGTGGCTCTGTACCCCGAGCTAGAAGCCTATACCCAGATCGAATTCACCACGAACCTGCGGCCCTCGCTGGTGTCGGGTGTGGTCGATTTTCGCTTGGGCCCTGGAGGCACCGACTTTTGGGACAGCTTCCGCAACTTCTTGAACCCTGACCAAATCGGCAGCACCCGCGCTGATCTCGACGCCGCCGTTTTTGCCACAGGGGCCATTGGGGAATGGCTATTTACAGGCGCTTTCAACAGCGACCGGGCGCTTAACGAGCGCTGCGACGGCAACGGACTCTACCGCGATGTGCAGTTTTGTGAGCAGACCTACCCGGTATACGGCGACAGCTCTGAAACTGACTTTCTGACACCCTCCATCGACAGCTTCTATGTCCGCTTTCAGCGCGACTCCACCCAGTTTGGGGCCGAGCCGGACTACTTCATGTGGGGCGACTACAACACCTTGGAGTTTGCCAGGGCCTCGCAGGAATTCACCGCTACGGTGCGCCAGCTGCACGGCTTTAAGGGCAACTACAGCTTTGGCCCCCTGCAGCTAACGGCCCTGTATGCCAACAACGTGCGGCCTTTTCAGCGCGACTCGATCGTGCCTGACGGCACCAGCGGCTTTTACTTCCTGTCTCAGCGCCTGGTGCTGCCCGGCAGTGAGGATATTTTCATCGAGACCTACGAGCTCAATCGGCCTGGCGTAGTCGTTGATCGAGTCCTACTAGTGCGCGGCATTGACTACGACATTGACTATGACCGCGGCTCTCTGCTGTTTCGGCGGCCCATACTGCCCGTAGATCTCAACCCCCTAGGCCTGTCTTTGGAGCGGCGCATTGTTGCCACTTACCAGGTGGACGGCGCGGACACTGGCGGCAGCCTCTACGGCGGGCGGGTGCAGTACAACTTTGCCTACGGCTTTGATCAGCCCAGCTGGATAGGAGCCACCCTGGTTACCCAGGACGAGGGGGCGCAGGACTTTACCCTGGTCGGCGCGGACCTGTTTGTGCCGCTGGGAGAAAGCGGGCAGCTAGTCGGTGAAATTGCCCATTCGTCACTGACGGCCACGGG
>DATNQE010000437.1:0-3845 GCA_036702895.1 Trichocoleus sp.
ATGCAAAATGTGGAGCCGAATCAGACTGGAATAGAACTCGCGACCGTTCATGGGCAGAGTGTGGCAGGGGGATTTTATTGTACGGTACCCCTCGACGTGCCTTGCCGTTAGCTGCTGTAAGGGACGAGACCACGCAAGAGGCTTACCGCCAGCTAGTAAACTTTTTACTACCTGTTCCTACCTGGTCTGATCGGCCCCTTGCCCCCCTTCCGCGCTCCCATTATTAAGTCTGGGCATCGGTGGGCAATGCCCACCCTAAATGCCTGCTGCCCTCTGCCTTCTGCCCCCTGCCTTCCCCTCCAATGAAAATCCTCCTCGTCGATGACGAAGTTGAACTCACCGATCCCCTCAGCCGTCTGCTTACCCGCGAGGGCTACAGCGTAGATGTAGCTAGGGACGGCGACCTGGGTTGGGAGCTGGTGTATCAGGGCGGCTACGATCTGCTGATTTTGGACTGGATGCTGCCAGGGGTGAGCGGCCTGGAGATCTGCCAGCGGGCTAGAGCTGAGGGCCACACGACTCCGGTGCTGTTTCTCACCGCCAAAGACACCATTGACGATCGGGTAGCCGGTCTCGATGCCGGGGCCGATGACTACCTGGTCAAGCCCTTTGAGCTGCGGGAGCTGCTGGCGCGGGTGCGGGCCTTGCTGCGCCGTCCCCCCACCCTGGAGCCACCTGCCCCTTCGCCCCGGCTCCAGTTTGAAGACCTAGAGCTAGACGAAGACAACCAGCTTGCCTACCGCCAGGGCCAGCCCATTGAGCTGTCGGAAAAAGAAACTCGGCTGCTGGCCTACCTGCTGCGCCAACCCAACCAGGTGCTCACCCACGACGACATTTACCAGGCTGTGTGGGGTGACCAGGAAAAGCCCAGCAGCAACGTGCTGGCCGCGCAAATGCGGCTGCTGCGTCGCAAAATCGAGCCCAAGGGCACACCGCCTGTGATCCACACGGTCTACGGTCGAGGCTACAGGCTGGGAATTTAGTGTTGTCCTATACTCAAGGCAAGGCTGCACTCAACGGCTTGCCCATGACCACGCAAACGCCCATCGTCCAGTTCTACGAAGGCATCCCAGAAGCCATTAGCAACATCAGCTTGAGGCGAGACAAAAGCACAGGCGTCCGACGCATCGTGCTCTTTTTCGAGCGCATGGAGGCCATCGAGCAGTTCAAGAGCTTCCGCAGCCGCTTCTCCAAAGCCCTCAAGCTGACTGACGAGGAGGGTGTGATCACCATTGAGCCGCTAGGTATTCGCTTTATTTTTGGCGGCCCTGAAGGCGACGACCTGAAGCAGGTGGAGTGCACTCTAGAAATAGACCGCGACGATCACTGGGAGCGGCTAATGCGCTTTTTGCATCGCTACGCCGAGGCTAACGGGATGGCTTACGGGGAGCGCGAAAAAGGGCAATAGCCGCAATAATGTAGAGGCACCAGGGTTTACCTTGTGGCAATCAGCAGAACCGATCAGACTTAATGCGACGGTTCACAAACCGTCTTGTTGACGCAGGGACTTTAGGAGTCAGGAGTTTTATGAAAGTTGCGGTCACCGGAGCTACCGGGTTTGTGGGCAACCGTTTGGTAGAGCGGCTCCAGGCAGAGGGGCATCAGGTGTTGGTGCTGACCCGCGATGCCGCCCAGGCCCGCAAGGTATTTCCCGAAACCGCCTTTCCAAATCTCGAAATTGTCGAGTATCAACCACTGGAGTCGGGGGAGTGGCAGGGTGCGATCGCAGGCTGCGATGGCGTCGTTAATCTAGCCGGAGCCCCTATTTCAGAGCGCTGGACCCCTGCCCACAAGCAGGCCATTATCGACAGCCGTCAGGTAGGCACCCAAAAAATTGTCGAAGCTATTGCCAAAGCCGACCCCAAACCATCAGTGCTGGTCAACTCCTCTGCCATCGGCTACTACGGCACCAGCGAAACCGCCACCTTTGACGAGGAGAGCAAGCCCATCGACAATGACTTTCTCTCCAAAGTCTGCCAGGCTTGGGAGACCGCAGCGCATAAGGCCGAGGCCTCTGGCATCCGGCTGGTGATCCTGCGCACCGGTATTATTCTCGGCATGGGTGGGGCCGTCGCCAAAATGCTCACGCCCTTCCGCATGTTCGCTGGCGGCCCCATCGGCAGCGGCAAACAATGGTTCTCCTGGATTCACCGCGAAGACATGGTGAACATTATTCTCAAAGCCCTGACCGATCCGCAAATGCGGGGCGTCTACAACGCGACTGCCCCCAATCCCGTTCGCATGGGTGAGTTTTGCCAAACTCTGGGCACCGTGCTAAACCGTCCCTCCTGGCTGCCCGTGCCCGATTTTGTTTTGGAAGCAGTGCTTGGTGACGGTGCTCAGGTGGTGCTAGAAGGTCAGCAGGTTCTCCCCAAGCGCACTCAAGAATCGGGCTATAGCTATCAGTATCCCCAGGTCAAAGAAGCCCTGAAAGAGTTTTTGTAAGCTTGTCTTTGCCTGATTCGCTACCCTAGCTACTCCAGCGGCGTTGCAACAAACTCAGGCAACGTCTCTGCTCGTTCTGATAGCTGAGCCAGCGCAGGGTAATGGGCAGGATCAACAACATCAGGAATCATAAACTGAGTAAAGCGCCAAGCTACGCAGACCGTAATGTCGGGCTGCATCAGGCTGTCAGAAAACAGCCAGGGCGAAGGCTGAGCAGCAGCTTGCTCAAGGAGATCGTAGGCAGCCCCCAGCTGCTGCCGGATGCGATCGAGCCAAGGCTGGTGCTGCTTCTCAACAGGCCGAAGAGACCGTTCGTAATAAATTTGGACTGTCTTTTCACAGGCAATAAGTCCAATTCCAATTAGCCGTAGGGCGTGCTGGCGCAGATCAGCTTGCGATGGCATTAAGCTTTTCTCTGGCCCTACAAGCGTTTCGATATAGTCCAGAATGAGGCTTGAGTCTATTAGCATTTCGCCATCGTCACAGATGAGTGTTGGAGCTTTGACCAGAGGATTGATAGCGCTAAACTCGTCCACGTTGCGAAATACCGAAAGCGCCTGATGCTCAAATGGAATTTCGAGCAGCTTGAGGGAGATTGCAACGCGCCGCACAAAGGGCGAATCTAGCATACCGATTAGCTTCATGTGGGTAGCTCCAAAACGTCTTCACAAAACAATTCCCTACCGCGGGTCATTGCGTTGATCTAAACGACCTCCCGACCCTTCTGTTCTTGCCTCCAGGCCATTGCCCGCTGCTCCATTTCCTTGATAAAGCCATCCTTTCCATCTATATAGCCTTCTATATCTGTTGAATGAAGCTTTCGCATCAGCGCCTGCTTTAGCTCGCTATACTGCTGAGCCGCTTCAGGATGGGCAATCATATAGTCGCGAAAGGCGAGATGTCGCTCCACTTCGGAAGAAGCGGTTTCAAAGACATGAACGTGATGCGTTCTTTGGCCTGCTTCGTTGTCTTTACGAAAGTAGCGGCGACCCGGAATTCCGTATTCGCCCATCACTTCATAACCCAAAGCCTGCATCGCAGCGTTGCGTTCATCTACCTGAGCGATGTCGCTAACTTCAACCAGCAGGTCAATCACAGGCTTGGCATAAATGTTGGAAATTGAGGTGCTGCCAATGTGATGAACAGCGACTACCTTTTCTAATGCCATGGCCACCCGCTTTGACTCCGCTGCAAATTCACTGCGCCAGTTGGAATTGTGAGGAACGACTTCGAATCGTATAACCATGGGTGCTGATTTTATTCGGCTAACAAAACCTAGCAGCCCTTTAAATCTCGGTGCAACTCAGTTCGTTCGAGTCATATGAAATCCGTTTAGTCGAGCATAATTAGCTTACGGCATCTAGCCACCAGTGAAAGCCTGTTAACCCTCGGACGAACTC
>DATNQE010000450.1:0-5132 GCA_036702895.1 Trichocoleus sp.
TGTCTAAGGTTTCTGTATCTGGCCCGTTGGGAGCTGCCAGCAGATCAGTAATGCGGCCGTAGTCGGTCAAAAAGTACTGACCCCAGCGTGGATGCACCAGCACCGTCACCCGCTCTGCCCGGCGCAGCGGGTCGGGCAATGAGGTTTTGGGCATGACCATTTTGAGAGTCTTCTGACCGCTGAGCAGTTCCTTGGTAACGGCCTCATCGGCTCCCAGTTCACTCACCGATTCTGCCAGCTCTTCTTCCGAGACGCCTGCTTCTTTGGCAATTTCGCCGAGGGACTTGTTGCTATCGAGTCCAGCCGCCTCCAAACGACGCTGGGTAGCAACTTCCTGAAATTGAGTCAGCTTCTTGTCTAGCTCGTAGCCCGATAAGGTGGCCTCATCGCCCTCAAAGAAATCAATAAACTCCTGGTGGTAGTTCTCGACCGACTGCCAGGCCTCCTCCATCAAATCGGGAGCATCGCCGTAGAGGTGCTGGTTGAACTGATCTTTGAAGCTGCCGATAGCGACGGCCAGCTTGGGTTTGCCCAGCTTGCCCAACAGCTGCATGGGGCCAGAAAAAATCCATTCCGTCTCGCTCAGTGGCGAAACGCGGGTTAACACAATTTCTCCAGGTTTGAGTCGGGCTAGCTGCTCAGGCGACTGCAGACCATTGGATCTCACCCGATAGGTCTTCTCAGTCAGCCAGTTTCGCAGCTCAAACTCCTCGTTGGAGAGCACCTCCACCACGACGAATAGTCCATTGAAGCTGCGCTGCCAGCTCTGCACCAAACTCTGATCGTCAGCAGAGAGGCCGCTCTGGTTCTGGACAAATAAATCGAGAGGGCTTTGTTCACCGACCTGCCCCTCGGTGGAAAACATATCAATCACCAGGTCGTTTCGACTGATGCCCTGGAGCTGGGTCTTAGACCACTTGGCGAGCTGATCAGCGCTGTAGGCTTCCAGAGCGGTGGCTAGTTCGCCATCGGCTTCCAAAACAAAGGCCCATAGAGCTTGCTTCAGTTCTTTAGAGCGTTCTAGGAGGTTGTCTGCAGCGGGGTTTTCCGCAGTAGGGGCATTCACTGGTTACAGCCTCGATGTTATTTGCTCTCCTGAGCCTAGCCGCGACCACCAAGCCGAAACACTATCGGAAGGGTGAAAAGCGAGCCCTGCCGTGAAGAATGGTGCTTTTGCCGTAGTTAGCCCGTTCTGGAAATCAGGAGTGCTAGGGGGAGTGCCCGATGTCTATCGATGGGTTTTAATCACCGTTGCGCCACACCAGCTTGATCCGCAGATTGCCTTCAGAGCTATTTTTGGCAACGATCGCACCGGCATCGCCGTCGATCTTAATGCCAAATTCTAGTTCAACCTCTGAGGGTTTTTGGGGCAGTTGATGAAGCGTTTCGGCGGTGCGGTTAGCCAGCGATTGAATCGTACCCATTGCCTGGCCAAGCGCCTGAGCCGATTTGGTCGCTAGCTCCATAGAGTTGGCGCTGGGCTTGGCTAGATGAGATCTCGCTCCACTCGCCGCGCTGCTGATTTCAAATAGGATGATTGCTTCTTCAGCCGAACTCGACGTGTGAATAATGTCGCTCATTGTCCAGACAAAACTTCCTTATTCAAAATTTCCTTATCAAAGTGACTTACAGGACACCTCGGCGGCGGCTGAATAGACAGCGCGGGATAAAAGCCACTAGACGGATAACGTTTTGCGGGCCTATCAGAACGTGCTCACACCCTCGGTATGTTCAGCCTCGGTATGTTCAGCTAATCTAGCAGTTAGGCTGGGATCGATTACTGGAGGCTGCTCCAGAGCCGACAGGATGAAGGCCTCAAAGCGGGCCATCAGCTGAGGATCGCGCCAGCCCTTATCCACCTCCATCCATAGAGTCTGTAGCGCCTGCCGGGGTGAAAACGCCGGCTTGTAGGGCCGCTCGCTGGTTAGGGCATCGTAAATATCAAGCAGCTGAAAGACTCTGGCCAGCTTGGGAATCGTTTCTCCTACTAGCCCGTCAGGGTAGCCGCTGCCGTCCCAGCGCTCGTGATGGTGGCGAATGATGGGCACGACGCCCCGCATGGTCCGCAGCGGCTGGCAGATGCACTCACCAATCGTGACGTGCTGCTGCATGATCAGCCGTTCCTCGGGCGAAAGAGGGGCCTTTTTGAGCAAAATCGCGTCTGGAATGCCTACCTTTCCTATGTCATGCAGGTACCCAGCCCAGGAGAGACTGCGGGTTTGCTCCTGATCCAAACCAAGATAAAACCCAAATGCTTTTCCTTGAGCAACCAGGCGCTCACAGTGATTGCCGGTGTTGGGGTCGCGGCTTTCAATCGTGCGGGCAATGGAAAACAGCACCTGCTCAGCGTGGTCAAGATCCTCGTTGAGCCGCTTCTGATGCACGAGCGACTTCACCCGGGCCGAAAGCTCCACTTGATCAAAGGGCTTGGTCAAAAAGTCATCGCCCCCCGCCTGTATGCCCTGAAGCCGTGCCTGGCGGTCACCTAGACCCGTAATAAACACGACCGGAATCAGCCGAGTTTGTTCATTCTGCTTGAGCTGCTGGCACACCTCAAAGCCGTCCATGCCAGGCATTACTACGTCGAGCAGAACCAGATCAATTCGAGTCGTTTGCACCCACTTCAAAGCCTGAGGGCCACTGTCGGCCTCCAACACGCGGTACCCGTCCATCGACAGCAGCGTTGCTGCCATCATCCGGCTAGGACCGTGGTCATCCACGACAAGAACGCTTGCGGGTTGGGTATCCAAGTAGCTCACGAGTCAGCAGCCCTACAGTTAGGAGAAGGAATTTACTAAAAGTTTTTCCACCGCACTTCGGCAGACAGCGATCCCAGCGCGCTCACGCTCAAACCAGCGGCCTCTAGTTCGTAGTAACCACTGAAAGTAGGCTGGGATGTGGGGGGAACTGAGCGACTTTGGCACCTGAAAGAAGCATATCAATTCCCGTCAGAGTCAGCAGTAAGGTTAGCAGCAGAACTCCAGTCAGACCCAACAGAAGGCTATAGCCAGCGCTGTCGCCAGCGCGAAGTTGCCTCTAGGGAGGACGCTAGCTGCTCTTGCTGGCGGCGATCGCAAATACCTGCTGCATCATCATTCAAATGGGGATCGCGGTAGGGAACAGCGGCCCTTGTCTCTAAATGTTCCCGTTCCTGCACTGAAAGTGCCTGCAATCCCTCGGGCGTAAAGCGGGCGAGCGTTCCCGGCCAGCGGCGGCCTGTGGCCTCGGTGGGACCAATATGCAGCCCCGCCAGCTGGAGAGCGGTCCGCACCGCCGCTGCGCAGGAGTAGGTAGCCAGATGGCCGTCGGGCTTTAAGCAGGCCGCTACCTGGCTCAAAAACTCCACGGTCCAAAGCTCGGGGCAGTGGGGTGGTGAAAACGGATCGAGAAAAACTGCGTCGGCCTGAAAACCAGATTGAGTGAGGGTTTGAATTTGCGATCGCGCATCCCCCAGGAGCAGCCGAGCCTCTAGAACAGGGGTTTGACAGATCTGCGTCTCGGCGAGCGCCGCCAGCACGACCTGCACAGGCGCAGACCAACCCACTGTAAGATGCTGAGTGATTGCCCGTTGGGGCACTCGGCCATCTAGCTCCAGACCTACCAGCGTTACCCGGCAGTCGGGGTTGACTTGCCAGATCGCCTCTAGGGCAGCAGCCGTGTTGTATCCCAAGCCGTAGCAGACATCGAGCAGAGCAATCTGGGAAGACTGAGCTTTAGTCGGCAGCTGGGTGGCTTCTACGTAGGTCTTGCGAGCTTCGGCGTAGGCGCCTTCGCGGCTGTGAAACCACTCCCCAAAGTCTTCAGAGAAAAAAGTGTAAGAACCATCGGCAGTCGGTTCTGGGATCAAAGCACCAGTGGGCGGCATGATAGAGCAAAGAGCCTGCTTGAACCAGCCTACTCAACAAAGGACTCGAAGACAAAGTCGGCGAAACGGGCAGCCGTTTCATCGGGCAAATGTTGATGAAGTGAACAAACTGATAAGCAATTGTTACGTTTCGTAAACGGTTTTTGAGTCAGAATATCTACATAAGAAACATTTACGTTGTTTAACCAAACCACTTAGGGATCATACCCGTTTGCCGCAAGGAGGTCTTCGATGGTCGCAACTGCACCCGCTACCCAGCCCAAGCGCCTCACGATTCAAGTGGCCGATGTTGCCGCAGACACCACCACCCTCCGCTCCCTCGACTGGGACCGGGACCGCTTCGACATTGAGTTTGGCCTGCAAAACGGCACTACCTATAACTCCTACCTGATTCGCGGCGAGAAGGTAGCTCTGGTCGACACCTCTCACGAAAAGTTTCGCCAGCTCTATCTAGACGCCCTGCAGGGCCAGATCGATCCTACCCAGATCGACTACATCGTTATTAGCCACACCGAGCCCGATCACAGTGGTTTGGTCAAAGACGTGCTGGAGTTGGCACCCCAAGCCACAGTCGTCGGGGCTAAGGTTGCGATCGCATTCCTCGAAGACCTCGTCCACCGCCCCTTTGAGCGCATCCTAGTAAAGAGCGGCGACACGCTCGATCTGGGCAACGGCCATCTGCTGGAGTTTGTCAGCGCCCCCAACCTCCACTGGCCCGACACCATCTTTACCTACGACCACAAAACCCAGGTGATCTACACCTGCGACGCCTTCGGCATGCACTTCTGTAGCGATGCTGCCTACGACGAAGATTTAGAAGTCATCTCCCCCGACTACCGCTTTTACTACGAGTGCCTAATGGCGCCTAATGCCCGCTCAGTGCTCTCGGCTATGAAGCGCATGGATGCCCTGCCCGCTGTCACCGCCATCGGCACTGGCCACGGCCCTATGCTGCGGCACAACGTCGAAGAGCTGACCGAGCGCTACCGCCGCTGGAGCCAGGAAAAGAGCAAGTCCGAAACCCTGGTAGCCGTGTTTTACGTATCGGACTACGGGTATAGCGATCGCATTTCCCAAGCCATTGCTCGCGGCATCACCAAAACCGGCACCGCCGTCGAAATGATGGACATGCGCTCCGCCGATCCGCAAGAGGTAAACGAACTCGTCGGACGGGCCACGGGTCTGGTAATTGGCATGCCCCCCTCCTCTGGCACAGGCTCCAAAGAGACCCAGGCCACTCTGGGCACCATTTTGGCCGCTGTCCACA
>DATNQE010000464.1:0-3133 GCA_036702895.1 Trichocoleus sp.
CCACATTGAGCGCACGCGGCTGCTGCTGCACTTGGTAGACGCAACGGCTGAGGACTCTCTGGATAACTATCACACGATTCAACAGGAGCTGCACGCCTACGGCCGAGGACTGGATCAGCGGCCTCAAGTCTTGGCGCTCAATAAGGCCGACGCGCTGCTGGAGGAAGAGATAAACGCGATCGCAGCCGAGCTAGAGGCCGCTAGCCACCAGCCGGTGCACCGAATTTCAGCCGTGTCTGGGGCAGGCTTAGATTCGCTCCTGCAGCAGGTGTGGGACACCTTAGGGGCAATCCCGTCTGAAGATGAGCCTGAGGGCACGGTTGAAGATGCCTTAGAGGTGTTCTAAGGGCATAGACAATTTGAGCCGAGGCCTAGTCCTGACGCAGCGAGCTCAGCCACCGCTCTACCATCCTCAGGGTGCTAAGGGTTACCCAGGTGAAAATGGTTCCCAGCAGCACCAAGGGCCAAAGGCCGCAGCCAGAGGCTACCCCCAAACTGGCAACGACCCAAATTCCGGCTGCGGTGGTAAGACCCCGGGCCTCAGCGACACCGTTGCGGTGCTGGCGATGAAAAATCACCCCTGCTCCGATGAAGCCGACCCCCGTCACGATGCCCTGAACCACCCGACTCAGCTCTCCTGGGTCGGCGGCGGCTATACCAATCTGGATCGGAATCAGCACAAAGAGGGCTGAGCCCAGGCTGACCAGGATGTGAGTACGCAGCCCAGCCGCATGTTTGTGGGCCTGGCGCTCGTACCCGACGAGCGCTCCTGCCAGCAGCGCTATGGTCAGCCGCAGGCCGAGTTCAACAAACGAAGCCGGATTTAGGGAAACAGCATCCATAGCTCAAATGGTCAGATCTAACACAACAGCGGCTCTTGATTCTACAGCACGTTGCGAAGTATGACCTGATGCTGGCTGTGACCCCTATTGCCCACAGGGTAAGACGTGAGCTCGTTAGCCGGCCTGGACCACTCGAGCAGGCTTGCTGCTGGGCTTGATGCCGCTAGTGCAGGACGATTTAGGCTTGGCCGCTGAAGGTAGTTCCGAAGGGGTAAAGCCGGGAACCTGGGCAAAGGCTGGAGTTTCTTCCCCTTCGACCCAGATGCTGGCAGAGACCCCCTGCCTCTCCAGGTAACGCATCAGTAGTTTCCACTGCACAGACTCTCCTAGAGTCTGGGCTAGCTTGGGGCAGGTGCACACGATTTCTACCATAACTCCGGGGAGGGTCACTCCTGACTGACGAACGCAGCTCAAAACCTGCCAAATCTCGGGTACCAACTCTCCTTAATTAGGTCTGAAGCAGGGTGTCTTTGGTACAGAACACTTTCCCTACAAAAGTTTCTTGAAACTAACCTCTAGGGGACTGGTATTAGAACGGAAACACAACTCCATGAAAGTTTAAGAAGTGGTGTTTAACCTGGGAAGGGGGTGGAACCCCCTCATTTCGTCTGTAGCTGCATGGGAATTTCGATAGCGTCTTTAGCGTAGTGATGCCACTGTCCCTGATGCTTTTCCACCACAAAGGGACGCAGGACAATTTGAGCCGGGTTGCCTGCTTTAACATCCACCCGTAAAAACGAGTAAGGCCGCTTGCGCTGGCTGCCGCGACCCGTGCGGCCAACAAAAAGATGCGATCGCGCCACCGTTTGAGAAGAGCCTGGCTCCCTCAGCTCTGGCCCCTCTACGCGCTGCCGCCGCAGGCTAAAGCCACTGCCGCCGCAGATTAACCAGTTGATGTGTCTATCGGCACAGCCTGTGTCCTCGGTTCGTAAATACTCCAGGCAGTGAGCATGGCCTGTAATGACCAAATCAACGAGTGGCCGATCCTCAGCCAGCGACCCCACTGCATCGGCCACTCCCTGCAGCACCTGCCGCAAATTTGCTCGAACAGCTAGCGTCTGGCCCTGGTGCCACTTAGTGGCCTCGGTGACGTAGGGAGGGTGGTGGAACAGCAGAACTCGGCCCCGCACCTCCGGCGTTTGCCAAGACTCAATCAACTGCTGCTGGAGCCAGTTGAGCTGCTCAAAATCAACGGCAACTGAGCCAGAGCTGGAGAGCTGCTTGTCAATGTCGCTAATCTGTTCCTCTAGCTGCTCCAGCTCAGTGTAAATATCGGGCAGCGGATCGGCGTCTCCAGAAGTGCCCCCTGCTGTCTTTTGAGCCCCTTCCGCCCCGTCGCCATTCATCCCGGCGGCCTGCATCAGCAGCTGACTACGCTCTGCCTCCAGGTCTTGGCGGCGCTGGCGGAGGGCCTGCCGCTGCTGCCGCCCCTCTGCTGTATTCGGAATTGGCAGCGGCTGGTTAAACGTATTTGAGTCCAGCGCAAAAAAATCAATGCCACCGTAGCGAAAGCAGTAGTAGCGGTTAGGCAGGCGGGTGAATGCTCCTGGCGTGTAGCAGAGGCAGCGACTTTGAGGGGAAGCTTCGCCGACTGCCGGAGCTGTCCCTGTGTAGTGACTGTCAAAGTGCTCTGCCAGTTTGGCCTCGGGAACTCCCTGCAGGTAGTCGAAAAAGGCTCGCGCAAAGGCATCTCCCTGGAAAGAACCGTGCCAGCCGACGTCTAGATCAAGCCGCGATACCAGCAGCTTGCGCAGGGGCTGGGTGGCTCCAGACGCTACGCTCACCCACCAGGGCAAATCGTAGTAATCATGATTACCCAGTACCGGCAGGAACGGCTTCTTAAATACCATTTGGTCGTAGCAGATAGCGCTGGGGTTATCCCCGCCTATGAGCCATACCCGGTAGGGCCGGATGAAGTTCTCTGGGTACTGCTCTTTTGAGCCCACCAGATACACTACGTCGCCCGTGTGTAGCGTAAAGCGGCACTCCTCTTCATATTCGAGCATGGCCTCGGCAACTCGCCGCTGAGGATTGTCGCCCCGGTGGTTGCCCGTGCCGCTATCGCCCAGCACCAAAAAGGAAAACTCTACATCCTGATTGTGACCGTCAGCAATCTCCAAGCGCGTCTGGTCAATCTGACGCTCCACAACCGATGGATGACCCCACCGTACCCGTGATCTCATCCGGTTGATTTTCGTTTCAACGTTGGGTTCAGTGGTGAATTTCATTGGCAGCTAATTCTTAGGGGTCGCTTCTCTAATACCTTTTCGGGTGCCTTTAGGGGCAGCTAT
>DATNQE010000468.1:0-7276 GCA_036702895.1 Trichocoleus sp.
CTGAAAGCCGTAGGGGTTGCCAATTGCGATCGCAAGCTGCCCCGGCTTTAGGCTGTTTGAATCTCCCAACCGCGCCACGGCCAGGTTATCAGCCTGAATCCGAATCACCGCCAAATCCGTATCCGAGTCAAGCCCAACCAGCTCAGCGGTGCATAGCCGACCATCTGCCAACGTCACTTCGATCCGGCTAGCACCCTGCACCACGTGGCTGTTGGTCAAAATGTAGCCATCGGGAGTAAAAATAACGCCCGATCCACTGCCGGGGACTGAGCGCGCGGGTCGATTGCGGCCGCTGGATTGCTGCTGCACCTCAATGTTGACCACCGCTGGCCCCACCCGCTTGACTGCACCCGTCACCGCTTCGGAATAAGCATCTAGCAGGTCCTGGTCCGGGTTAGACAGAGGTTGTATACCTCCCGCAGACGCTAGGGACTCTGCGCTCGAAATTGGCCTTAACGATAGAACCATGGCAGCACTCTCCCATAAGCAGCTATAAAGCCTATCGTGGCGAGCTCAGGGGAAGAACGACAAGTTCGGTCTTTACTCCACGCCGAGGTCGGCTTTATTCAAGCGCTACTTGAGAACTACTTTCACATTCTTTAGCTAGTGAGAACTCAGTATTTCATTAAGGATAGCCATCAGCCGGGCTGCCTGACCCTGGCACTTTAGCTCTCAAGATGTACTCAGAAGCCCAGCTAGAGCTGGTTTAGCAACCTATGCTTGAGCGAACCTATGTCACCTTCACAGCCGTTTCACAGCGGAATCTCTAACATCTTATTGAAAGGGTATCTCAACAAGCTATACTAGCTTTAGAGAGCAATCCTAAAATCTGATTCATTATTGACCAGTAGCCGGGGTGTTCTCCTCTCATCACAAGTCTTTGAGTCAGACCGTTTTCGCGGCCTGACTCTTTTTATTAGGGGCCGATTTTATGAGTGCAGATCCTTGCAGCAGCAGACTCCAAACCAACGGATTCATCCAGTTAGGTAGCCAGGCAGCAGCAAGTGGCACAATCTATTACAGAGATATTTAGCGTCTGACCGCTAAGCTTTCAGGAAAAGTCCAGAGGAAGCGCAGAAGAAGCACAGAGGAAGCCCAGGAGAAATTATGTTTGAGCAGCGTCAGAGCGAAGGTTCCGGAGATGCCCTAGCGGCCTGGCTGCTGCTGACCCCTGCCCTCCTGCTGCTGGGCGTTTTCGTGCTCTGGCCAATCGCCTACCTCGTCTTTTTGAGCTTTACCACAGGTAGTTTTACTCGCTCTGGACTGCAGTGGGTGGGCCTGCGCAATTACTTGAGGCTGGCTGTGGACAGCGACTTCTGGCGGGTGCTAGGCAACACAGTATACTTCACGCTGGCAACCGTAATTCCCAGCCTGGGGCTGCCTCTGGGACTAGCGGTGCTGCTTAACCGCAGTATGGCTTTACGCGGGGTGCTGCGTACTGCCTACTTCATTCCTTCAATTACATCCCTAGTGGCCGTGGGTTTGGGCTTTCGCTGGCTGTTTCAAACCGACGGGCCGGTTAATGCAGGTTTAGTGGGCTGGGGGCTGGAGCCGGTTCCCTGGTTAGGCAGCACGGTGTGGGCCATGCCCGTGGTCATCCTGCTGAGCGCCTGGAAACAGCTGGGATTTAATCTAGTCGTATTTTTGGCCGGGCTGCAGACCATTCCGATCAACCGCTACGAGGCAGCCGAGCTAGATGGAGCCGGACCGTGGCGGCAGTTTTGGCACATTACGCTGCCCGGCCTGAAGCCAACTCTGCTGTTTGCGGCGGTAACCACAACGGTTTTTACGCTCAGAAGCTTTGAGCAAATCTACATCATGACTGGGGGAGGACCGCTCAACTCCACCAACATCTTGGTTTATTACATCTACCAACAGGCCTTTGCCCAGTTTGACTTTGGCTATGCCGCAGCGGCGGCAACTTTGCTGCTGGCGGTAGCTTTGGGGTTGGTCTACCTGCAGCTCAAGGGCTGGGACAACGAGTAGATTCCCGGTAGATTTTCTGAGGGCTTACGCTCCGTTTGATCAGCTATTTGTCATAACCTTCATAAGTTTCAGTGGGGAGTGCGCATTCTCTCGCAAATCCGGGCATAGTGAGTACGGTGGGATGCGGTCTTTACGTAGACAATTTCCCCGACGCCGCAGGCATGTCCCAACCAACTTCATGACGCCATCACAACCCTTGCCTCGCCAGAATGTATCTAAGTCGCAGGGTGCCTCCCCCGACCCAAGCGACCCGAGTTCTGCTGCAGCTAGCACTTCTGGCCCTCTGCGCCTAGATTTAGAGCGCTCGGGCCCTGCCTGCCCCCTTCTAGATGTCGTTAGCCTAGCGGGAAGCGGGCTGTTATCGTCATTTAAGGACGCCGAATCCGACTGGCACAGAACTGAATCGGTGCTGCACCAGATTCTAAATGCGATCGCAGATCCGGTTTTTGTCAAAGACTCACAGGGCCGCTGGTGCTTTCTCAACGAAGCCTATTGCACATTGGTGGGCCATTCTTACACAGTTCTGCTAGGGCAGTCGGAGCTGGCTATTTTCTCAGCCGCTGAGGCCGAGCCATTTCTCCAGGCTGACCGGCAGGTTATGTCAACCGGGGAGGCCTATGAACACGAAGCCGCCATCACTGATGCCCAGGGACACCAACACGTTGTCCTGAGCAAGACCGCACGGTTTTTGGCCGCTGGGGGAGAGCCCATGCTGGTGGGCACTATCCGCGATATTACGGAGCGCGTAGTCGCAGAGCAAAAGCTGCAGCGTCAGGCTGAGCGAGAGCGGCTACTCGGTGCGATCGCACCCCACCTGCTGCAGGCGCTGAACCCAGAACAGCTGCGACAGACGACTGTCAATGAAATCCGCCGCTTTCTAGAGGTGGACCGCGTTCTTTTCTACAGTTTTGACCCCGACAGCACCCACAGCACAGCTGTAACCGCTGAAGCTGAGGCCTGCGCGCTTGGGATCTCATCAGTCGCGCATCTGCCGCCTGATCAGATCGGTTTGCCGACAGCGGCCCTGCTCCCTCAGCAGCGAAGCCAAGTTCAAGCCATTGCCAACATTGCGGCTGCCGCGCTGCCGGCTGACCAAGCTGCCCAGCTTAGCCAGCACCAGATCCAAGCATGCCTAGTGGTACCCATCACCCAGGGGGAAACCTTGTATGGGCTGGTTTGTGCGCAGCACTGCCGCAGCGCCCGGAGCTGGACCGATTGGGAAATCGAGGCGCTCAAGGAAGTGGTATCTCAAATCAGCAGCGCCATCAAGCAGGCCAATTTGATCCAGCAGGTGCGTCAGCTCAATGCGGCTTTAGAGCGCCAAAACGCGGTTTTAGAGCGCCAGGTAGAGCAGCGCACTGGCCAACTCAGCACTGCGCTCGAGTTTGAGGCCACTCTCAAACGCATCACCGACCGGGTGCGCGACAGCCTTGACCAGAAGCAAATCATGCTGACAGCGGTGAAGGAGCTGACCGAAGCCCTGGGGGTAAAAGGGTCAAACACAGCGCTGTATGACCTGGAGCAGGGCACTTCCACAATCTATTACGAGTACAACCGCTCTCTGCCTTCCTACCAAGGCCGAGTGGCGCAGATGGAGGCGTTTCCGGAGGTCTACCACCAGCTGCTAGAGGGCCAGTACTTTCAGTTTTGCTCCAAAGAGCCCAATCCAGTGCGAGGCCATGTCGCCATGCTGGCCTGCCCCATTCTGGACGATCGGGGAGTGTTGGGCGACCTGTGGCTGATCAAAAACAAAGACAGCGGCTTTAATGAGTTAGAAATTCGGCTGGTGCAGCAGGTCGCCAACCAGTGTGCGATCGCAATTCGCCAGGCCCGGCTCTACCAGGCTGCCCAGACCCAGGTAGAGGAGCTAGAGCGGCTCAATCGCCTCAAGGACGACTTTCTCAGTACGGTGTCTCACGAGCTGCGTACCCCGGTTACCAGTATGCGGGTCGCCCTGCAGCTGTTGGGCGTTACCCTGAATCAGGAATTTGATCTCAGCAGTGAACTGCAAAAACCTAAACTCGAGCAAAACCGGCTGGCTCGCTACTACCAAATTCTGCAGGAGGAGTGCGAGCGAGAGATTAGCTTGATCAATGACCTGCTTGACCTGCAGCGGCTGGATGTGGGCAACCACCCGGTTCATCCAGAAGCCGTAGCCCTAGCGGCGTGGTTGCCCGGTTTGGTCAATGGTTTTGTCGCCCGGGCCAAGAGCCGGCAGCAGACCCTCAACCTTGAGCTGCAGCCTGAGCTGCCCATGCTCAATACCGATTTGGCTAGCCTGGAGCGAATTTTGGCTGAGCTGCTCAACAACGCCTGCAAATACACACCGCCAGGAGAAACGATTTACCTGGAGGTCCTGCCTGCCGCCGATCCTGCTTTTCCAGAGGTTCACTTCCGGCTGACCAACACCGGCACCGAGATTCCCGCCGCCGAGCTGCCCCGCATTTTCGACAAATTCTACCGGGTGCCCAGC
Source organism: Trichocoleus sp. (assembly GCA_036702895.1). Taxonomy (GTDB): domain Bacteria; phylum Cyanobacteriota; class Cyanobacteriia; order Phormidesmidales; family Phormidesmidaceae; genus JACVSF01. Next base: position 4,460 of record DATNQE010000468.1, read on the forward strand.
GCCGATCCTTGGAAGCAGGGCGGCACCGGCCTGGGGCTAGCCCTGGTGCAAAAGCTGGTGCAGTACTTGGGAGGTGAGATTGTAGTTGAGAGCCACTCCCAAAAAACGGCTTTTACCGTCAAGCTGCCAACCGAGTTTGTCGTTGCAATTTAGGGCCAAGATTTATTCATAGGGAACAGGACATGGCTGTGTTGCCCACTTAGGGTAAATGGACAACACGGGAATGGGCTAACGGATGTTGCTGTCAGCGTTTTTAGGCAGGAGCCCCTGTTAATAGTCCCCACTGTCAAAGATGCGCTCAGGTCAAACGCTACGGAACAGTTGAATACGCGAGGGGGTAAGCAGGAGGAATTTGATCGCTAGGATAGAGACAGCCGCCTAGGAAAAGCCTATGATTGCCCGTTCAGACGCCACAGAAAACGCACCCACAGTAGAGCCTTCCACGGTCTACGAAGGCCAATTTGGCTCTTTTACGCTGACCGCTGCGGACTACCGCGAAGTTGTCATCTACCGCGCTGGGCTGTGCGTAGCAGCACTCTGTTTTGTGGCAGCGGTAGCCTGGGTTTGGCTACAGTCCGACCTGGTCGTTCTCAGCTGGCTTTACAGTGTGTTTTGGCTAGCGCTGGGAGTTAGTCTGTTGACCATTCACATTTATCTCAGGCCGCTGCACCGCGCTTTGCAGGTTTTCTGGGCTATTGGCGGCCTTGCTTCTTTTTGGGTTGCCCACCGCTTCGATACGCCGTTTGCTCAAACAGTGTATGAGCAGCCCTTGACCCTCCTAGGAGTAGGCTTTACCTTTGCTGCGTTAACAGGAATTTTCTTCAAGGAAGGTATTTGTTTTGGTCGGTTCGAAACCAAGCTGCTCACGCCTCTGGTGCCGGTGCTGCTGCTGGGCCATCTGAGCGGGCTGCTGCCGCTAGCTTGGGAGCAGGGGCTGCTAATTGCTTGGGCCGGGCTGTTTGCCGTGTTTGCCCTGCGAAAGGCCTTTCAACCCATCCCCCCCGATATTGGGGATAAGTCTGTTTTTGAGTACCTGCGGCAGCAGCGCGCCGTTCGTGCCTAATCATTCGCAGTTTGCCATCAACTAGCAATTAGGGCGTATCGCGTTGGCCGTTTCAGCCTGCCGGGCATACTGAGCCTACTATTCCTGGGTGCTGACGTTGACGAATGAACGGGCTTACTGGCTGGCCTGGTCCCAAGTGCGGGGCATTGGGCCGGTGCTGCTGAAGCGGCTGTATGAACACTTTGGCAGCGTTGCGATCGCATGGAAGGCCCCCCCAGAAGCGCTCAGCCTGGTAGACGGGGTAGGGGCAGGGTTAGCAGCCACCATTAAGGAGCAGCGCCCCCAGATCGCCCCTGAGAGCCTGCTAGCGGCTCATGAAGACAATAATCCCTGCTTCTGGACGCCCAGCGATCCCGCGTATCCGTCGCTGCTGTTAGCTATTCCTGACCCACCGCCTTTGCTCTACTACCGGGGCCGCCCTGAGCTTATAGCTCAGCTGGAAGCCAGGGTTGCTATCGGCATTGTGGGTACCCGCAGCCCCTCTGACTACGGCAAACGCTGGACCCGAAAGCTGGCTCAAAAGCTGGTCCAGCACGATTTAATTATTGTCTCCGGGCTGGCTGAAGGAATTGACCGCGAGGCTCACCTCAGCACCCTAGAGGCCCAGGGCAGCACTATTGCCGTTCTGGGCACAGGAGTAGATGTTGACTACCCCTGGTCCAACCGGGCCCTCCACCAGCGCATTCGGGAGGAGGGCCTACTGGTGAGCGAATATGCCGATGGCACACCGCCCGATCGCCCGCACTTTCCCCGGCGCAACCGCATCATTGCCGGGCTGTGCCGGGCTGTGCTTGTCGCAGAGGCTCCCCTCAAATCCGGAGCCCTAATTACCGCCCGCCTAGCCAACGACTATGGCCGCGAGGTGTACGTCCTTCCAGGGCACCTGGACAATCCCCGCTGCTTCGGGTGCCTGCATCTTATCAACGAAGGAGCCAGCCTGGTTCTCAATGAGGAAACCTTGCTCAACGGGGTTGGAGCCCTGCCCCAGATTGACTCTGCTGCCGCCAGTCCTACTGGAGCTGCTCCTCCACCCGATCTAGATCCCCTGCTGCTGCAGGTCTGGGAGGCCGTTTCCCCAGAACCCGTCAAAGTAGACTGGCTTGCCCAGCAGCTGCCAATTCCAGCGGGCTCGCTGCTAAGCGCCCTGGTACAGCTAGAGCTGTTGGGCCTAGTCACGCAGCTGCCCGGCAATCAATATCGACGATAGCTTAACCACCGATCTCTAACAGTGAGTTTCGTCTTCTAAGGCTGCGGTGAAGGGGCTAAAGACCTCCACAAAAAACTCAACTCGAAGGCTGCCCAGCTCGACCAAGTCGCCGTCATACAGTGTACGCCGCTGATGAGGCTGCAGCTGACGACGGTTAACCCAGGTACCGCCGGTACTGCCTAAATCAGTAATAAAAAATCCCCTATCAGGCTGGTAGCCGATAGCGGCGTGACAGGGAGAAACGTCGTCATGGGGAACCGCAACGGAGCAGCGCGGGCTCTGGCCAATCAACCAGCTAGAGCTGCGTGAAGTGACTTGAATAACCTGCTGGTCGTTGATGTTGGTGCTGAGAAAGGCGGTGCTGCCTGAAACAATCCCCTGGATGTAGAGGGAGGTAACTTCACAGCGGGATTGAGCCGTCAGGATCGGGTCAATGGTGCTAGAAACCTGCTCTAAGTCAAAGTCAAAATTGTGAAATAGCGTTTCAAGAACGTGGGTGTGAGACGGCTGGGTGTTGGGCTCAGGAAAAGTTGCTAGAGTTCCTCGA
>DATNQE010000471.1:0-2839 GCA_036702895.1 Trichocoleus sp.
CTAGGGGTTTGAGCGACTCGCTGATGAAAGGGCTGTTACACTTCCCGATCAATTTAGTGCTGGCCCCTCAACCAGCCCCTATTCTGGAAGTGCCCCCGCCCCACCCTGCCCATGAGCGAAGTTTTCATTTCCTACTCCCGGCGCGACAAGGCCTTTGTGCGAGCCCTGTGCGACGCGCTGCAGCAGCACCACACCCTTTGGGTAGACTGGGACGGCATTCGCTCTAGTCAGCCCTGGCGGGAAGAAATTGCCAGCGGCATTGAGCGGGCGACGCGCTTTGTCTTTGTCATGAGCCCAGATGCGGTAGCCTCAGAGTTTTGCAACTGGGAAATTGACCAGGCGGTGGCGCTGCAAAAAAAGCTGATTCCGGTGCTGTGCCGCGAGGTGGACCTGGAGCAGGTGCGCCCTGAAATTACCCAGCTGCAGTTCATCTCTTTCTGCAACGAAGACGACTTTCGCACCGCGCTGGGCAAGTTGACCAGCGTGCTCAGCACCGACCTGGAGTACGACCGGCTCTATGCGCGGCTGACTGAGCGGGCGCAGGAATGGGTGAGGCGCGATCGCAAAGACGGCTGGCTGCGCGGCGCTGATCTGGAAGAAGCTGAAGCCTGGCTAGCCTCTTCCAGCGGCAAAACACCTGCCCCTTCTGACTTGCAGCGGACTTACATCGCCGCCAGCCAAAAAGAGCGACAGCAGGAGCTAGAGCGGTGGCGCACCCTGTTTGAGACTGCAGAACAGCGCCGCATTGCTGCTGAGCAAAACGAAATTACCGCCTTTTGCAAGTCCTCCGAAGCGCTTTTTGCCGTGGGCAGCCCGCTGGATGCCCTAGTAGAGGGGCTGCAAGCGGGGCGCAGCTTTCTTCAGGCCGACTGGCGCACCGCCACCCATCCCCTGCGGCCTCTGGTGGCCACTGTGCTGCAGCAGGCGCTTTACCGGGTGCGGGAGCGCAACCGCCTGGAGGGACACATGGGCACTGTGCGGGCAGTCTCCATCAGTCCCGATGGCCAGCGCTTTGCCACGGCTGGTCGGGACCAAACCATTCGCATTTGGAGTTATCAGGGGCAGCCGCTAGCCATCCTGACGGGCCATCAGGACATGGTGCGCAGCGTTGAGTTTAGCCCGGATGGGCAGTGGCTCGTTTCCGCCAGCTGGGACGGCACCGTGAGGCTCTGGAGTGCGGAGGGCGATCTGGTGCACACCTGGCCAGACCACCAGAGCCGAGTGATGCAGGCCTGCTTTAGCCCCGATGGTGAGCTGATCGCTTCAGCGGGTCTTGACGGCACAGTGCGGCTCTGGCACCCTCAGCAGGGCCTGGTGCGCATTCTGGAGAAACATGGAGCAGCCCTACGCTGCGTTTGCTTTAGCCCCGATGGGCAGATGTTGGCCTCGGGCGGGCGCGATCGCATGGTCAAGCTGTGGACCCTGGGGGGCCAGCGCTTAGCCGTCTGTAGCGGCCATCAAAAGCCCATTGGGGCGGTGACTTTTAGCCCCGATGGGCAAACCCTGGCCTCTGGCGCTGAAGATTCCCAGATTAAGGTTTGGGCCCTGGATGGGACGCTGCTGCACACCTGGGATGGGCATACCGACGAGATTCGTAGCCTCAAGTACAGTGCCGACGGGCAATGGTTAGCCTCCGGCAGTGGCGATCGCACCGTCCGATTTTGGGGCACAGGCGAGCAGCTGCCGCCAGAGCCGATAGACCACAGCTGTCCGGTGCTGGGGCTGGCGCTCACCCCCGACAGCGAAACTTTGCTCTCGGCCGGGGCCGATGGCGTAGTGCGGCTGTGGCAGTGTCGGTCGCATCGCCTGGTGCGCTGTCCGGTGGAGAGTGAAGAGTTCTTCAGCGCCAGTTTCCATCCTCAGGGCAATCAGATTGCTACGGCTGGGGTAAACAAGGGCGAGGTGCAGTTTTGGAGCCGTCAGGGGCAGCGGCAGCACTCGTTTTTGGCGCACGAGGCGGGGCTGGCGGGACTGTGCTTTGGCCCCGATGGCAGCCTGCTCACCTGGAGCCGCTATGGCCGCAACGCCAAACTGTGGACCCCCGAGGGGAACCTGCTGGCGCTGCTCAAAGGTCACCTGGCTGACGTCCGCGATGCCAGCTTTGGCCCCGATGCCCGCATTATCGCTACCGCCAGCTACGACGGCACCGTCAAGCTGTGGAGCCGCAGCGGGGATGAGATCCGCACAATTATTGTGGAGGGCACTAAAATCCACTGCGTGTGCTTTAGCCCGGATGGCACCGTGCTAGCGGTGGGGGGGCGCGATCGCAAAGTTCGCCTCTACTATCTCGATGGCACTCTAGTATGGACCGCCGAGGGACATGGCGATGGGGTGCAGCGGCTGTGCTTTAGCCCCGACGGGCAAACCCTGCTCTCTGCTAGTGACGATCGCACTGCCCGTCTCTGGAACCTCGACGGCACTCCAAAAGCAGTCCTCATAGGCCATAGCAACAGCCTCTACAGCATTGCCATTAATCCGGCGGGCAACGTCATTGCCACTGCTGGCCGCGATGGCACAGTGCGGCTCTGGTCACTGGCGGGGGACTGGCTCACTACCTTACGAGTTGGTGATTGCCAGGTTTACCAGGTGTGCTTTAGTCCTGACGGCAGAACGTTAGCAACTACCGACAGTAGCGGCCAGCTTCTTCTATGGCAGCTAGAGCGCTTTGACGAGCAGCTGATTGATCAGCTTGTGCAGCAGGCCGAGAATTGGATTGAGGGCGTTAGAGCGCCCCAGCATGTGTTTGACAAAGATGTTGAAGACTTTGCATGACAGAACTTCTGATTTGTTCGGTGGACAGTAAACTTTTCAAACAAAGCATTTTTCTTAGGAAAATCAT
>DATNQE010000482.1:0-3309 GCA_036702895.1 Trichocoleus sp.
CGGCTTTATTGAACCCTACGAGCTAAAGCTATCGGGTCTAGTTTTTGACACGTACGAAACGGGTGAGGATGTCTACGAGCTGATCAAGCCGCTGAGAGATGCTGTAGATTTCAGCAGCTTTCAAGACCCTTTTGAAGAGAAGACTATTACCGATGAGAACGGCAACACTTATACCTACAGCGAACGGACGATGGCAACCAACGTCACCAACGTGTTGGTAGACAGTGTGGCCAGTGCGGCAACCAGCGCTGTGGGCAAGTCTATGGGAGTTAGTGCTGATGTCGATTTGGTGGGGTTTATGGAGTACGGCACCGATCTAGATAACCAAGCCTTGGAGCTGCGGCGCCCCCCGGTCTACTACTTCATGTGGGGTGAGCATAACTACATGCGCTGCATGATCAAAGACCTGAGCTTCAAGCTCACTATGTTTTTGCCAAACGGTAGGCCCGTTCGGGCCATGGTTGATCTGTCTCTGCAAGAGGTCGATTTGGGAGTTGCCAGCCACGCGCTGAGCGAGCGGTCCAAGATTATCAATGTCTCTGCTTCGTCTTAACCATTCAGAAATGGTGAATTGCGGTGAGTGTTGGGTTCTAAATTGATCGCCTAATTCAGAACTCAGGTTCACTACTTAGACTTATTGAATTTCAGCTTCCAACTGCCAGAAATTACCCAAAAGATCATGGCTAGCCAAAGTCTTTACGTCTCGACTCCGGTCATTCAAATTGATGATGCTGACCCAGAATTGATGGCCTCGTTTCGGCGCGATGTGCTGCAAATCTGCATTGAGGAAAGCCTCGATTTGCCCAGCATGTTTACCCTGGTGGTCAACAATCCGTATATGCCTGCGGACGATGATACCGAGACCTGGCGCTACGAATCGTTGATTCAAATGGGCAGCACTATCAAGCTGGGATTCATTGGCAGCACGACGGAAACTAAAGACAATTCCCCCTCCCAAGGCATCATTATTGTGGGAGAAATTACAGCCATTGAGACTCACTTTACTCAACAAACAAAAGCACCGATTTTGATTCGGGGCTACGACATTTCTCACCGACTGCATCGGGGCCGGCACAATCGCTCCTTTCAAAACAAGACCGACAGCGATTTGGTGAAGCAGCTCTGCCAGGAAGTGGGTATTGAGGCTAGCGATGACACAGTAAAGTCCAGCGGCGAGCCCCACGAGTATCTCTTTCAGGAGAACCAAACCAACATGGAGTTCCTGCGGGAGCGGGCAGCCCGCAACGGTTTTGAGCTGTTTGTGCAGGGACAGCAGATGCACTTTCGGCCCCCTACGGAGGGGGAGCTGCTGGAGCTGCAGTGGCTGAGGGATTTAGAGAGCTTTCGGGTGCGGGTGACAAGTGCAGAGCAGGTCAGTGCGGTGGAGGTGCGCGGCTGGGACTATCGGCGGCAGGCCAACCCAGAGATTGTTGCCAGGGTACCTCGGCATGGCATGCCGTTGCCTCCGGGTCAGCCAGAGAGTTGGAAAGACCCAGGACAGCCCCCCTTCGGTAGCAGCCCTCGACCCGGACGAGAGCTGCTGCCTGCACCTCAGGGGTCGGTGGAGGGGCTGACGGAGACGGCGTTTGGGCAGGGTAATTACGCTGCTCAGCTGGGCGAAAACCTGCCCCAGCCCGAGCTGCTAGTTGTCGATAAGCCCGTCTTTAGCCTTGAGGAAGCAGAACGCCTTGCTACTGCCCTATGGAACGAAGTGGGGGGAGAATTTGTCCAGGCGGATGCCCGTGCTCCGGGCAATCCGGCAATTCGGGTGGGCAAGGTGGTCAACGTGAAAAACATGGGCCGCTACACCGGGCGCTACTACATTACCGAGGCGCGGCATGTTCACTATGAAGGTGCCTACACCACGGAATTTAGCGTTCGGGGGCTGCGGGGAGGCACCCTGCTCAACCTGCTGACCTCAACCCATACGCTCAAACCCAGTCAGACTTTAATGGTCGGCATCGTCACCCACAACCACGACCCGGAAGGGCTGGGCCGCGTTCGGGTGCGCTTTCCCACCCTGACCCCGGAGCGTGATGGTAGCGCTCACTCCAGCTACTGGGCCAGAATCGTTTCGGTCGGCGCAGGCGATCATCGGGGGCTGGACTGGCTGCCTGAAATTAACGACGAAGTGCTGGTGGGGTTTGAGCACGGCGACATTCGCCGCCCTTACATTCTGGGTGGGCTATGGAGCGGCCGCAGCCCACGGCCAGAAACCGTAGCCGATACGGTCCCCAAGGACGGAGCCCATCGCGGTAAGGTGCGCCTGCGGACGATAACTACCCGCACCGGGCATACGCTTCAGTTTGTCGAGGAAGACCAGGGTGCAACCAAGGCGGGGGTCACGCTCACCACCAGCCAGGGGCATCAGCTGCAGCTCAACGATAGCGATCTCATTGCCACCCTCACTACTCCCAACCGTCACACCATTGCCCTCGATGACCAGCACCAGAGCATTGTGCTAATAACAGCCAGCGGTCAGCAGGTCCACCTGGACGACACCACGGGCTCTATCACCATCAACGCCAGCCGCAGCATTAACCTCAATGCCAATGGCGGCATTACGTTGAACCCTGGGCTGGGGGCGCAGGTGGCAGTGCCGGGGATTGTTCGCTGCCAGGGCCTGATGACTGGGTCTGTGGTGATTCAGGCGGGAGGTGCGGCCCTGGATGTAGCTCAGGCGTTGGCCCCGAAGACGCTGCCGGTTAGCATCCAATCTGCTTTTAGCAGTGAAGCTGCTCCGCTATAGGGCGCTGGGGGGGTGTGGGTCTGCGATCGCAGCCTTCAAACGTATTAATTTTTACTTGTGCTGAGGGATCGGATGAACTAATATCGTCTCTCATAGCTGCGTTCGGTCACTGTGCTGGTGCAGCTTGTCTTTCCCCGAAAACCTGGTCAACGCCATCGGCAGGCGCTAGCAACACCTACCGATAGCTAACCCGACAACAGATGGAAGCTGTTGTGCGGGCTGCCTTATTTTAGGCCGCCTTGCCGCTCGCTCTTAATGTCTGGGGCGACCCGCTTTCCGGAGATTCCTACCCACCTCGCGTCAGGAATCCCCTTTAAATGCTCAAAATTCAATACGTGCTGCCGTCTCCGCTCGTGGAGGCGGCATAGCCTCCTGCGTCTGAATCACCGTCAGCTCAGCCGAGGCGCAGACGGCTGCGTCTGTACCTCGTCGGTTCAGATGCAGATACCCAAAGCGCCATCGATAGCCTGCACCTGCTAGGCTACGCCGAGTGCTTTGAGTGGAGCAAAGTGATCGCCATTCCTGAAAACGGTGTGCTGATTCGCCCGGATCCCAATGAC
>DATNQE010000486.1:0-4515 GCA_036702895.1 Trichocoleus sp.
AGCGTCAGTCCTTTCTGGGGCAGCGAGTAGTCGATCGGCTGCTGGGCTTTCTTTTTGCCATTGGGCGCTCTGGCCTAGATGCCGTCGACGATCACAAAATGGAGTTTTACTTAGCCAATCTCCAAAGAGCTCTCGAAAAGGAGGAGGAGGAGGCCAAAATCGAAGCCGAGAAAGAAATGATCGGCGGCAATTATGAAGAGGTCCGGCGGGAGCGCCGGGCCCTCGGTAAGGGACTCCAGTAAGCCCTCCCGTCTCTTCTTGAGGCGATGGAGCGCGGGAGACTCAGAGTAAACAGCGTTCAACACCAGTTTTTGAATTACAAATGCCGCAGGAGCTCAGGACCAAATATCAGGAACGCTCCAATCGACCCTGCATCCCAAACCCTGCACCCAGATCCCGCACCTTAAACCCCCGTTCCCCCATCCCAAGGCCCGTCAATTAAGCTAGATCTACGGCCCTTTCCGATTGACTCTACTAAGGGCGTCCCCCATCTGCCCCGCGATCTCTGCTGTGAAATACTCATCCGTTAAGCCGATCCAACTGCGAAAGTACATTCCCCTGGTGCTGGTGCTGGCCTTTGTGCTGGCCTTTGCCGGGTCGCTTGTCCACCTGCTAACTGAGTCGTGGTGGTTTGCCTCGGTAGGCTTTGAGCGGGTATTTTGGACTCGGATAGGCTGGCAGACTGCTATCGGGCTGGCGACATTTGCGCTCTACAGCGGTTTCTTGGGAGCCAACTATCTCCTGGCCCAGCGCATCACCCGCGATCGGCCCTACGTTTACCTAGAGCAGTACGTTGAGCAAGGCAACCCAACCCGCCTGCGGGGGCTGCCGCGCTACGGTGCGATCGCGCTCATTTTTCTGCTGGCCCTCAGCGCCGCCCTACGCAGCAGCACTGCCTGGGAAAGCGTCCTCAAGTTTCTCAACCCCACCACATTCAACCTGACAGACCCGATCTTTCAGCGGGACGTTAGCTTTTTCGTCTTTCGGCTGCCCTTTTACCACAGCCTGCAGGACGGTTTGATGGGGCTGCTGATCTGGAGCATTGTCCTGGCCCTAGGGGTGTATGTTCTAAAGGGTGAAATTCGCCCGGAGCGCGGCTGGAAGTACTTTCTCACCGGAGAAGCCAAGACCCACCTGTGCCTGCTGCTAGCGGCCCTGGCTCTGCTGATTGGGGCTCGGTTTTGGCTGGCCCGCTTTGACCTGCTCTATTCCCCCTCAGGAGTGGTGTTTGGGGCTGGCTATACCGACGCTCACGCCCGCCTGCAGGCATTTTGGATGATGGGCTTTGTCACGCTGGCAATGGCTCTGCTGTTTATTTTGTCCCTTTGGCGCAGCGGCTTTTCTCTGCCCACCTTCGCCATCGGCATCTACCTGGGCCTGCTGATTGTCGTCAACGGTGTCTACCCATGGCTGCAGCAGAAGTTTGTCGTCGAACCCAACGAGCTGGAAAAAGAGCGGCCCTACATCACCCACAGCATTCAGTACAGCCAGCGGGCTTATGGCCTCGATCAAGTGCAGACTGAGCCTTTCCCCGCCGAAGATGGACTAGACGCGCAGGCTTTGCAGGCCAATCAGCCGACCCTAGAAAACATTCGCCTATGGGATACTGAGCCGCTGCTGAGCACCTACCGCCAGCTGCAGGAGATCCGGCTCTACTACCGCTTTAGCGACGTCGATATCGACCGCTACACGCTCAACGGCACCTACCGCCAGGTCATGCTCTCCGCCCGCGAGTTAGCTTATGAACAAGTACCTACCGAGGCCCAGACCTGGATCAACCAGCGGCTCAAGTTTACCCACGGCTACGGCCTGGTGATGAGCCCAGTCAATCAGGTGACGCCTGACGGCCTGCCGGAGCTATTCGTCAGAAATATTCCGCCGATTACGTCGGTCGACTTGACCATTGATCAGCCCCGCATCTACTACGGCGAAGAGACCCGCGACTATATTTTTACCGGCACCGGCACCGACGAATTTGACTATCCCCTGGGGGATGAAAACGCGCCTTTTCGCTATGACGGCAGCGGCGGCGTGCCCCTGGGCGGCCTGCTACGTCGCCTGGCCTACGCTTACGACCTGATCAACTTCAAGCTGCTCTTTTCCAACTACTTCAACGCCGACTCGCGCATTCACTACCACCGGCTGGTGCTCGATCGAGTACGCCAAATAGCACCGTTCCTCACCCTGGATGCCGACCCCTACATCGCCGTGGTCGACGGCCGCATGGTCTGGATTGTTGACGGCTACACCGTGAGCGATCGCTATCCCTACTCCGAGCCTTTGAACCGCAGCACGGATGTGGAAATGCTGCTGCAGGACGAAACCCTGCAGGATTTGGCCCGCCGCGACATCAACTACCTGCGCAACTCGGTCAAAGTGGTGGTTGATGCCTATGACGGCACGATGCGCTTTTTTGCCATTGACGGTCAAGATCCTGTACTCGCCACTTACCAGCGCATATTTCCCAACTTGTTTGAGCCCGCAACCGCTATCCCGGAGGCGGTGCAGGCCCATCTGCGCTATCCCCAGGACTTGTTTAAGGTGCAGGCCCAGATGTACCGGGCCTACCACATGGCTAATCCCGAGGTGTTTTACAACCGCGAGGACCTGTGGCGCTTTCCTAACCAGACTTATGAAGGTAACCAGGTGGTGATGCAGCCGTACCACGTGATCATGCGGCTGCCCAACCTAGACACCCAAGCTAGCGGACCAGAATTCATCCAAATTCTGCCCTTTACCCCGGCCAATAAAGACAACATGGTGGCCTGGATGGCAGGCCGCTCTGACGGTGACAACTACGGCCGGCTGCTGCTGTACGAATTTCCTAAACAGGAGCTGGTGTATGGCCCCAGCCAAATCGAAGCCCGCATTGACCAAACGCCAGAGATTTCCCAGCAGGTTTCCCTCTGGAGCCAGCAGGGATCGCGGGTGATTCGAGGCGACCTGCTGGTAATTCCCATCGACACGTCTTTGCTTTACGTAGAGCCCCTGTACCTACGGGCCGAGCAGGGAGAGCTGCCTGAGCTGCAGCGAGTGATTGTGGCTTACAACGACGAGATCGTTATGCGCGAAAGCCTGGAGGAGTGTCTGGAGGCAATTTTTGGGCCGGATGCGGCAGCGGCAGCGACGCCATCGCCTGGGGAAACTGTACCGGCAGTAGCTCCCACCACCAGCGCTGGCACGCCTCCTGCCCCCGCCGTAACCTCCCCCCCCATCGCACCCAATTTTGATGCGTTGGTGCAGTCAGCCCAGCAGGCCTACGAAGACAGCCAGAACGCTCTGCAGCAGGGAGACTGGCAGCGCTACGGCGAGAGCCAGCGGCGGCTAGGGGAGATTTTGCAGCAGCTAGAGCAGCAGTAGCAGGCACTATCGATGGGGCGCACACCGACGCTGACCTATGACCGAGGCACGCTGGTGCTGCACCCGCCGCCTCGGGGCCGGGCCTGGATTGACTTTGCTAGCTGGGACGATCGCATTGAGCGCTTTCGCATTCCGGCGCATCAGTACCGGGCGCTCGTCGGCACATTGCGGGCCGAGGGCATTGCCTTTGAGGACAAAGTCAAGGCGTTTGAGCCCCTTGATCTGACGCCGCGCCTGGTGATGGAGCCCTACCCTCATCAGCAGGAGGCGCTGCAGGCATGGAAAGATGCCGGATGGCAGGGCGTCGTGGTGCTGCCGACCGCCGCAGGTAAAACCTACCTGGCCCAGCTTGCCATGCAGGCCACCCCCCGCAGCACCCTCATCACAGTGCCCACCCTCGATCTGATGCATCAGTGGTATGCCCACCTGGAAGCCGCCTTTCCCGATGTGCCGGTGGGGCTGTTGGGGGGTGGCTCTAGAGACAGCACACCGATTTTGGTTGCCACTTACGACAGCGCTGCCATCCATGCCGAATCGCTGGGTAATCGCTACGCCCTGCTGATCTGCGACGAGTGTCACCACCTGCCTAGCGACTTTAATCGGGTGATTGCAGAATATGCGATCGCACCCTATCGCCTCGGCCTCACCGCCACCCCCGATCGCGCCGACGGTCGCCACAGCGATTTAGACACACTGCTCGGCCCGGTCGTCTACCAGAAAAGCGCTGCGGAACTCTCCGGCAAAGCCCTGGCCCCGTACCAGATCATCGAAATCAAGGTAAAGCTGTCTGACCAAGAGCGTCACCGCTACGACCTAATGCTCCAGCGACGCAACCGCTTCTTGCAGGAGTCCAACATTTGGCTGGGCTCAACAGAAGGCTGGCAGCGGTTTGTGCGGGCCAGTGCCCAGTCCCAGGCAGGGCGGCGGGCTATGTTGGCTCACCGCGAAGCCAAGACCATTGCCCTAGGCACCGAGGGCAAGCTGCGGGTGCTGGCAGACCTGTTAAGCCAGCACCACCCAGAGCGCATGTTGATTTTTACAAACGACAACGCAACGGTCTATCGCATCTCCCAGGACTTTCTCATTCCCGCCATCACGCACCAGACTCCGGTAAAGGAGCGCCACAGTATTTTGCAAAAGTTTCGCAACGGTGAG
>DATNQE010000488.1:0-3716 GCA_036702895.1 Trichocoleus sp.
CCGAGCTTCCTGCCGACGGCTACAACCAGCACTGGACCCGCAATGTGGTAGTCAGCCCTGACCAGCAGACCCTCTACGTCTCTGTTGGGTCGCGCTCCAATGCCGATGAAGAGCCCCTTCCCAGAGCCGCTGTGCAGGTGATGAACCTCGACGGCAGCCGTATTCAAGTTTGGGCCTCAGGTTTGAGGAACCCAGTCGGGCTAGACTTTCACCCAGTTACCGGCGAACTCTATACCACAGTTAACGAGCGGGATGGCTTGGGAGACGACCTGGTGCCCGACTACCTGACCCGCATTCGCCAGGGGGAGTTTTGGGGTTGGCCCTATACCTACCTCAAGGCGGACTGGCTCGACCCTAGACACATCGTGGGTGGTCAGAGTCGTCGCCCTGATCTGGCCGCCCAAACCCGTACCCCAGATGTATTGTTTCAAGCTCACTCAGCAGCTTTGGGGCTGAAGTTCTACGACGGCCAAACGTTTCCCGAAAGGTACCGCAACGGAGCTTTCGTGGCCTTTCGCGGTTCGTGGAACCGGAGCCAAGGCACTGGCTATAAGGTCGTCTTTGTGCCGTTTGATGAAAATAATCGGCCGCTGGGCTATTACGAAGACTTTTTAACAGGGTTCCTGGTGGACCCTCAACAGCCCACTACATGGGGCCGGCCTGTAGGTCTATTAACCCTGCCAGACGGCAGCCTGCTGTTGACTGAGGAAGCGAATAATCGGATTTACCGGGTGCAATATACAGGACCCAGCAATGATTAAGTTTCCTTTAGAAGAACAATTGATAGGCTCTATGGGTGTGGGCAGTAAAAAAGCTTTGTTTGAATACGGCCGAGGCTTTTTGATTTAGGGGCGTAAGCATTAGCGCTAGGCTTCTGCCCGAGTCCTCCCGCAGGTTCTGGTTGAGAGGACGCATCGAGTTTAGTTAATTTTTGTCTTGCAAGTAAAATCGCTCAAAAGCGCGCAGAAACTAGCGTAGAACGATTAAACTGCTCGCGGAGTCTTTGGGTCGACCCTGAGCTTCCTGCTACAAAACATAGCGTCAAGATAGCGCCACTTTAGGCTCGGTTGCCCTTGGAAACGAGTCCTAACTTCGGGGCTCTGCCCTGGCTAGAAACGGCCAAAGTCGAAAATCTTAATATGCCCAATTCACCCAAAGACCTGTCATCAAACTGTTAAATTGGATGCAAAACTAAATCCCAAAGCATTGGAATGTTTAACAATCTCAACATTTCAGTGCTTCTTTTTTGAACCATTGCAATCTTGAATCGAAACTTGAGAGAGGTGTGATGTTTATGCGTAAGTGGGGTCTTTTAGCAGCGGCTCTGTCGCTGACCCTTGCTGCTTGTGCTGGCGGTGGGACAACTGGGAGCACGCCAACCGGCAGTGCTGAAGGAGATGGAGCAGCTACAGCTACCAATAGCCGTCTCAACGCTATTAAGAGCCGTGGCCAGCTCGTTTGCGGTGTTGAGGGCACCATCCCGGGTTTCAGCTCAGTGGGCTCTGACGGCAGCTACTCCGGTCTAGATGTGGACGTTTGCAGAGCCGTGGCTGCTGCTGTCTTAGGTGACCCAGAAGCCGTTGAGTACCGTAACCTTGACTCTACCGAGCGCTTTACAGCGCTGCGTGGGGGTGAGGTGGACATGCTCTCTCGGAACACTACTTGGACTCTGAGCCGCGACGCGGCTGGGGGCAACGCAATGGAATTTGCCCCGACGACCTTCTTTGATGCTCAAGGGATGATGGTGCGAGCCGACAGCGGCATCGAGACTTTAGAAGACTTGGAAGGCCGCTCCATCTGTGTAGAAACAGGGACAACCACTGAGCTGAACCTGACCTCCCGGATGACGGAGTTGGGTGTCAACTACACCGACGTTAAGTTTCAGGACGGTAACGAAACGGCTCAAGCCTACATCGAGGGCCGCTGTGACGGCTTAACTTCGGATAAGTCTCAGCTCAACGCCCGTCGTACCAAGTTCCCCACTCCGGATGATCACGTCATTCTCGATGTGTCGATGTCTAAGGAGCCCCTAGGCCCGGTGACGATGAACAACGACTCCGGTATGTTTGACGTGGTCAGATGGGTGGTTTACGGTCTGATCCAAGCGGAGGAGTTTGGCATTACCCAGGCCAACGTGGATCAAATTGCCTCCTCGACCACTAACCAGGATGTCAAGCTGCTGCTGGGCACTGAGGGCGATCTAGGCACTCAGTTAGGCTTGGACAACGACTTCATGGTCGACGTCATCAAAGCTGTGGGCAACTACGGGGAGATCTACGATCGCAACATTGGCGAAGACATTCCTCGCGGTCTTAACCAGCTGTGGACCGATGGCGGTTTGATGTACTCGCCGCCCTTCCGTTAAGTTGTCTATCGCTTAGGCTCAGGGCTGCCCGGTTTGCCGCTATTAATGCAGCTAGTGGTCGGGTAGCCCTGGTGTCTTTGAGCCTTCGACGCTCCTCAAAGGGGCGCCTAAGCAACCCTAAAATCCAGTTTTTGCTTGATGTTACTGTTTGAGTCGGCATGACCAGCCCATCTGATGTTCGTGTGCCGCTTTGGCGGGACGATCGCTTCTGGAAAATTGCGTTCCAGGCCTTAGTTGCTGTCCTGGTAATTGCGCTGTTTTCGGTATTAATTCACAACCTGAATTACAACCTGCGGCGACAGGGCCTTGAGTTCACCTTTAGATTTCTGCGCAACGCGGCCGGGTTTAGCATTGGCGAGAGCATTTTGCCCTATGCACCCAGCAATAGCTACTTTCGAGCCATTACGGTAGGGCTGGTCAATACCCTCAGACTGATTTTGGTGGGGTTTGTGCTGACCACCATTTTGGGGGTGATTGCCGGTACCGCTAGTTTTTCCAGCAACTGGCTAGTGCGCAAGCTTAGCCAGGTCTATGTAGAGGTGATCCGAAACACGCCTCTGCTGCTGCAGCTCATTTTTTGGTATTTCCCCATTCTTCTGCAGCTGCCGCGAGAGGAGTCAAGGCTGGCGCTACCAGGGGCCATTTTTGCCAGCAAAAACGGCATTTATGTTCCCTGGCCCACTCAAGATGCCCTATCTTTACTCTGCTTAGCGGCTTTGGCGGGTCTAGGCGTTGCTGCCTGGTTTGTGTTTCAGCAGCGGCTCAAGGCGATGGTTGAGCGGGCCGAGTCGGGTAAGCGGCAGCAAAATATTCTGCTAGGTATGGGCGCAGTTGCGCTGCTGATTTTTCTCGTCGCCTTCCGCTGGCAGTTTCCTGCCGTCACTGAGGCCAACCGGGTTGCGGGAGGGCTACGGATATCGCTGGAGTATGCTGCGATTTTGATCGGCCTGGTGGTCTACACCGGAGCCTTTATCGCTGAAATTGTGCGGGGCGGTATTCAGTCGGTCTCGAAGGGCCAGTGGGAAGCGGCCCGCTCCTTAGGACTTAAACCCGGTCAGGTGATGCAGCTGGTGGTCTTTCCCCAGGCGCTGCGGGTGATCATTCCGCCGCTTAACAGCCAGTACATGAACCTAGCTAAGAACTCCAGTTTGGCCCTGGTGATTGGCTACCCCGACTTGTTCTCAGTGTCTCAAACTGCGCTGAACCAGACGGGTCGCCCGGTTGAAATGTTCATCATCCTGATGAGCATTTACCTGTTGATCAACCTGGTCATTTCGCTCTTTATGAACTTCCTAAACAGATCGGTGCAGTTCAAGGAGCGCTAGACACCTTTTTTCTGCTGCTGTTTGCG
>DATNQE010000496.1:0-2110 GCA_036702895.1 Trichocoleus sp.
GCACATCATCAACGCCTTTGCCTTGTTCGTAGTCCCACATCGGGGCAAACACCTTGCAGCTGCGCTGCTCCAGCACGGAGCCCAAGCGCAGCACCTGTCGTCGGATGTCGCGGATCACCTGGGGGCGCTCGTCTACATCAAAAACGATGTAGAGGACTCTGCCTGGGGTGGCGAAATGGGCAACGACCTGGTGCAGCTCGTCGCTGCCTTTGAGGTGCCACTGGGTAATACCTCGCAGCGCGATCGCGGGCATGCCGTGGGCGATCAGGGCCAGTGCTTTTTTGAGGCCCTCAGTAATGGCCACTGGCAGGTCGCACCGCCAGACTACATCCCAAAAGCCTTCACCTTCCTCTGGCTGCACGCCGTATCGGGCATAGATAGCCTGAGCTGTTGCCTCATCGACAAAGGGCAGCAGCGGTAGTGCTGACATCCCGGCTGGGGTTTCGTATTTAATGACCCGCAGCTTGCCGTCTCGTGGTTCCTGCCGGGGCTCGATGGGTTTGAAGTAGGGTACCTGCGCTAGTTCACCATCTAAAGTGCTGCCGTAAGCGATCCAACCGCCAGCGGTGGCAAAGCGGTAGTTCTCCAGAATGCGAGCAGCTGGGCGAGTGACGTACTCAGTGACCTTCTGTACGGTTGCGATCTTATGCTCTGCCAGGGCTTGAACGGCTGCGTCTCCGTCAATCCAGGAGACATTGGCCTCAGTTAAAAGGTCTGGAACTGCGCTTTTGCGAAAGTCTTGAAGCAGCCAGGAAGATTCGCTTTCGGTCTTGAACGCTTTGGCGATGGAGCTGCTCTTAGGGTTAACAAACTCGCTTCCAAAGCCCTTGCCATTAGTAGAAGAAATTAAAGTCATCTCCAAGCCAGGGGCCTACCGCCCCTGGTTTATTTGTACGGGGGCATCGTTCCCGCAACGAAAATTCAAGGTTTTGACTGCTCAGTTAGCTCGTTTAATGGCATAGAACATCTGTCCCCATTGCAGAAGTGGATCTGCTGGGGTAGGATGTGAGCAGAAAATTTAAAAAGCGAATCCCTCCCGCGTTGCGGGTGTGATTTGGAGGCAGAGCGTTAGCTTACTTTCTTGGCGGAGAGGGCTAACGTTTTTGCTTTGTATGGGGGGTATTCGCTTCAGATCTAGCTTTCAGTAGGTCATCACCTCCTTTATTGCGCTAATTGGACAAACTGTAGGTCAGATCAGAAGATCGATCAAGACCAGCTGCTTTACATGGGGTATCTAGCTTTCACGAGCTACCCTGCCAGCTTCGAGAATGGCTCTACCCGTGCGAGCCTACACAATGCTGGCGAGGATCCTCATGCTGCAGCGCTGCTACCTGACGCAGGTGAGCTTTCTGAAAGATGTAGTCGCAAGCCGTGATCATCCACTCAGAGTCCTCTAACTCAACCTTACGGCCAACATAGAAGCGGGCGTGAATGTCTGACATCAGCCCGCCCTAAACTCACGCCAGAGCTCTTGAATCTCTAGGAATAGCCCCCTAATCAGCTCCAGTGCAGCCTCGAACTGATTGGCGTTGCTTTGCCGGTCAGACTGCATTACAGCAACCTGTTCATCAAATTTCTGCCGCCACTCCTGGCGGTCGGCTCGCGCTTCCTCAATCAACGTATTGAACTGCTGACTAGACTCCTCTCGGTGCTGCCGCCATTCCCGGCGGTCTGCCCGTGCTTCCTCCAGCAGGATATTGAAGCGCTGGTCAGTTTCGGCCTGCTGCCGCCCAAGGTCACTGATCATCGCCACTGTATCGGTAATGGAGGAGCTTAGCTGCTCATTAGTGCTGGCTGCCATCGAGGTGGAAACTTCTTCGGCATCGGCAATGCCCTCTTCAATGCGGGATTCCCAAGCCTGAACTGCCCTAGCGTTAGAGTCTGCGATCGCACGAGTCTCCCTCAATCCGACGCTCAGTTCCTCCACGTTTTGCTGAGTGCGTGCTTGGCTTTCGGCAATCTGAGCCAGTAGAGCCTCAACACGGTCGAGGCGGTCAGTTCCTCCAGTGGTCATACGTTGGCGGCCTCCAGAATTTCAGCAACTGGAGCACCTCTCTCGATGTGCTCCCACTTTGGCTCAATTGGCTGATAAGTGCAGTGGCAAATGACT
>DATNQE010000052.1:0-3553 GCA_036702895.1 Trichocoleus sp.
GGACTGGCTTCACCTGGCACCCTGTACCTTGCACCTTGCACCTCCCCTTGTGCCTCCCCCTCCCCCTGCCCCGCTTGCCTCCCCTCAAACAACTTCTCCCACAGCCGCTGCTCAGTCTCCACATCCAAAGCGCTGGAGAGATCGTCAAACACCAACAGCTCTGGTTTTCGCAGCAGCATACGGGCAGCGGCGGCGCGTTGTTTTTGACCGCCTGAAAGCCGCAGCCCGCGAGTACCAATGACGGTATCGAGTCCGGCGGGCATGGCGGCCAGGTCTTGGTCAAAGACGGCGGTTGCGATCGCATCTCTCACCCTTTCCCCACTCACCTCCAGCCCCAGCAGCAGGTTCTCCCGCAGCGTGGCGCTAAAGAGCTCTGGCACCTGCGGCGTGTAGGCACTGCGCGGCGGCACCAAAAACTCACCCGGCTGCGAAACAAGCCGACCATTCCAATAAATCGCCCCTGCCTGAGCGGGCAAAAGCCCCAGCAGCACCCGCAGCAGCGTTGTCTTGCCCGCACCTACGGGGCCGGTCACCACCGTCAGGCTGCCTCGCCGCAGCGTCAGGCTCACCCCGGTAATGCCGCCCCCTGTATCGGGGTAGCGATAGGTCAAGTTCGTTGCCTGCAGCACCTCAAGCTGATCACCCTCTATCGGCGGAGGCTGGGGCAGAACAGGCAGGGCAGGTTTACGATTTAGCAAGTCCTGAAGGTAAAGGGGGTTAGAAGCAACAAGGGAATGAGAGGGGTGTAAGGTACTGGGTGCAAGGGGCAGGGTAGAAGATGCGTTGTGGGCACTGGGCATTGCTTCTGCCTCCCCTTGTGCCGCATACCCTATACCCTGTACCCCATCCCCCTTGACTAACTCCCCCATGCGCTCAAACGACACCTCGCTCTGCTTTGTAATGGCCAAAAAGCCGCCGAAAAAGCTGAGGAACTGGGTGATAAAGGCCAGATAGTAGATGAAAAGGGCCAAGTCGCCAACGCTAAGCGCCTCAGTGCCGCTGCGCATAAATTGGGCAGCCACCAGCAGCAGCAGGCCCGTGCCGATACTGACGATGTTTTCAAAGCCCGACTCTAGAACGGCAGAAAAAACGCGATCGCGCACCACCTTTTCCTGCCGCAGGCGGCAGCGCTGCTCCAGCTCGGCCAAAATTGGCGCTTCGGCCCCGGCCACTTTGATCGCCTGGACGGCGCTGAACATTTCGCCAATCAGCCCTGTGACCTGCTGAGTAGCCTGGCGGCTGGCGCGGCGGTAGCGCTTGAGGGGGCGCTCCACGTAGTGGGCGAGAATTGCGATCGCAGCCATCGGCAAAAAGACCAGCAGCGTCATCACCCAGTTCACGCTCAGCAGCAGCGCCACCGACCCTAGGGCAAACACCCCCGCACCAAAAACTTCGTTGGTGCCAACGACTACATCCTCAATCTGGCTGGCGTCGTCGCGAAAGTAGCTGAGCACTTCGCCGGGGGCCACGGTCGGCCCCGTTTCTCCCAGCCGCAGCGGTTGGGCACCGGGGCGCCGCAGCAGCTCCCCCAGCAGATTGCGCCGCACTAGAGCGCTCATGGTAAAGCGGTGCTGAGTCTTGGTAATGCGTCCCAAAAAAATCGCTACGATCCGTGCCGTTCCAATCGCTAACAGCAGCGCAATCCAGCTCCAGGGCGACAGCTCAAATGCCGACTCATTCGTCAGCGTATTGAAAAACTCACGGATAATCAGCCCCGGCACCGCCGGCAGGCCAAAGATAAACAGCCACAGGAAGGCGTCGCCCCAGTAGAGCCGCTGAGCGTAGCGAATCATCTGCCAGAGCAACTGCCAAATAGAGGGAGAAGCACGCATGGATCAGACCGTGATTGGGCGAACTGGCAGACTCTAAAGTGACTTTGAACAGCCGGAATTGCATTCTAGAGCCGTCGCTGTGGCAGAGGCGAGAAGACCTACCCGGGCTTGGGGTTGGAGCAACGATGATGTCTTAAGCGTTTTAGCCAAAGCTAAAGCTAGGGCGCAGGCGGAATGCGAGCAATGCGGCACGGTCTGAGCGATTTAGGCAGTTTGTAGGCGGGCACAAAGCCATCTTCACTATCCAGGTACAGCTCGCTGGCGGCAAGTAAGTCAGCAGGGCTGGTTGAGGGCGACAAATTGCCAAACAAAAAGCTGGGCTTGTGGGTACCGACGAATGCGATCGCACACGCCTGGTCGCAGATGCACAAACAGCTCGTGGTTTCCAGACCAAGCTCATCTCGACGAGGCCAGTTTTGATGGAGCTGCTTGAGCTGCTCTAGCAGGTGAGCACCGTCAGTCTGCTTCTCCGTCTCCTGGGAATGAGTCGATGCACTGCAAGCTTTGCAGACGATTAGAAGATGCTTACTCATAGTTAGGTTGAAGAATTGTTTACCAAGTACTTAAACAGGTCGTCGATGACGCGATTTGCGGCAATGGGGCCACTGCCAATCCAGTAGCTCGGCACCCCATACACTCGGCCCTGCTGCACCGCTTTGAGCTGCTGCCAGAGTGGGTCTTGCTGGAGTGCCTGAAGCTTTGCCTGGGCCGCTTCAGCCGCTTCAGGCGTGTTTTCCCCCGTCCACAGGAAAATCACGTCGCCGTCGGCCTGATCGAGCAGCTCGCGGCTAATTCTGGTTTGAATGGGATTGTTAAAGCGAGACATCGCTGCTTCTGCACTAACATCTTGAGCGTCTGGGCGTGATAGTCCGGCATCTTGTAAAACTGTGCCGCAGAAAGAGTCGCGCAAGTAAAGGTTGATACCGTCGGGATAAACGCGCACTACAGAAACCTTAAGTTCCGGCAGCTGATCTCCCATTTGAACTTTGAAGTCAGCCAAGCGCGAGTAATAGGCATCCATTGTCTGCTGGGCTATCTCAGCTCGCCCTAGAGCCTCAGCTATCCATTGGAAGCGTTCTCTCCACTGACCACTGTGCTCAAACCCAAACACAACTGTTGTGGCAATCTGAGAGATTTGGGAGTACAGGCCTTGAACATATTCAGCATCGATTCCCAGGAGCAAATCGGGTTTGAGCGCCAAGATTTTCTCGAAGTTAGGTTCTCCCGCCTGGCCTGCGTCTTCTACTTCGGCTAAATACTCCTCCAAATGTCCCGTCAGCCCCGAAGAAACAGTTGCTACCGGAGTCAGATCCAAGGCAAGAGCATACTCAAGAGCCACTCCATCCAACGTTATCAACCGCTCAAATTGCTTTGGCACACAGGCCGTTCCCGCCGCATGCTCAACAGAGATACAGTTCTCGGCAATACCACTCCCCGATTCCAGGGGGTCGCTTCTCTGACAGCCCACTACCAGCCCTAGGGTCAGCAGCGATATCCCTAGCCAGATTCCCCATTGCTTCAGCCACCGTAACCGCAACACGTTCCTTTCTCCTTAACTATGTTCAGCCGTTTTGTGGGGCATTAAATTGAGACTGGTGGGCAGTGCCCACCCTACAGGGCTGCCTTCTGCCCTCTACCCTCTGCCTTTTGCCTTAAAACTCCACCACGACCCTTGCCGACACTCCAAACGGAGCTCCCACCCTGGCAAACTGAAACTCGTC
>DATNQE010000531.1:0-4249 GCA_036702895.1 Trichocoleus sp.
AATTGCAGGCAACTCAGTTTTCGAAGGAGAGGCAATACCCCGTGAGCGCTTCGCTGCTAAACATCGACAACGTTACCGTCAGCTTCGACGGCTTCAAGGCGCTAAACAACCTCAACTTTGCCATGAACGAAGGCGAGCTGAGGGTGATCATTGGCCCCAACGGTGCAGGCAAAACCACCTTCCTCGATGTCATCACGGGCAAGGTCAAGCCTACCGAGGGCAAAGCCTATTTCAAGGGCAGCGACCTGAGTAAGCACAAGGAGCACGAGATTTCCCGCATGGGCATTGGGCGCAAGTTTCAAACGCCCAGGGTCTACCTCAACCTCAGCCCCAGGGAAAATCTGGAGCTGTCGTCCAACCGCGAGAAAAATGTTTTCTCGACCTTATTTAGAAAAACGCCTACCGCTGAGAAGCGCAGCGTCACTGGTCTGCTAGAGACCATTGGACTCTACGAGAAAGCCGACATTCCCGCTGCCCTGCTCTCCCACGGTGAAAAGCAGTGGCTGGAGATCGGCATGCTGGTGGCCCAGTCCCCCGATCTGCTGCTGGTCGATGAACCCGTGGCCGGCCTCACCGACGAGGAGACCGAAAAAACCGGCAACCTGCTGCTGTCACTGGCCGAAAGTCACTCCGTGATCGTGATCGAGCACGACATGGAGTTCGTTCGCCAGATCGCCCGCAAGGTAACGGTGCTGCACGAAGGCTCGGTGCTCTGCGAAGGCACGATGGACGAAGTGCAAAACGACCCGAAGGTGATCGAAGTGTACCTAGGTCAGGAGAGCAGCATTAGCCCCGACCAGATGGTGCTGCTGCGGATTGCTGCCTCTATGGCTTGGGCCGATGGCAACTTTGCCCCAGTACAGCAGGACGTTATTCTCTCTGAGCTGAGCTGTCAGTTTGCCACTGCCCCGGCAGAGCAGGAAGCCCTGAAGGAGGAGCTGAAGAACTATCTGGCCACCCGCCTACCCCTGGACGAACTGGTGCCCCAGCTCAGAACCCAGCAGCAGCGGGAGCTGGCCCTGAAGCTGAGCTACGAGGTGATCAGCTCCAACACCATCAACGAAACTGAAGCGGGGGTCTACCAGCACCTGAAGGCGCTGCTGAACCTGCCGCCCGAAACGGTGGCTCGCCTGGAGTCCGAGGCGCTTGCCAGCCTGAAGCGGTGAGCCCGGTGCAAGGGAAATGAAACAGCTCTGCTTTCCTAAAGGCCCTGAGAACGTATTCTGGGAGCCGTTATCCCCTTCCGACTCTCCCGATTTTGGGGGATGAGGGGCCATAAGGAGCAGTTTTGCGGCAAAGAACTCACCTAAAGTATCAGAACCAAGCCCAAACGCCTAAAGAATAAACGCCCAAAGACAACACCTGAGAGTCCAAAGCCATGACCCAGAGCCTTGCTACCCCACCCGCAATGGTCGATCCCCTAAATGCGCCCATGCTGAAGATTTCGGGGCTGAACTTTTTCTATGGGGAAAGCCACATCCTGCGGGACGTCGATCTCACCGTGCCGCGCGGGCAGATGGTTTGCCTGATTGGCCGCAACGGCGTGGGTAAGACTACCCTGCTAAAAAACATCATGGGTCTGCTGCGGCCTCGCAAGGGCGACATTCAATACGAGGGGCAGTCAATCACCGCGCTCTCGCCCGACAGGCGGGCGCAGCGGGGCATTGGCTACGTGCCCCAGGGCCGTGAGATTATCCCCCGGCTGACGGTGCGGGAGAACCTGCTGGTGGGCTACGAGGCGCTGGGCAGACGAGGCCAGGGCATCAACCGCCAGAGCATTCCGGAAGAAATCTTTGAGCTGTTTCCGGTGCTCAAAACCATGCTGGATCGCATGGGCGGTGACCTCAGCGGCGGCCAGCAGCAGCAGCTCGCCATTGCCCGCGCCATGATGGGCAAGCCCAAGCTGCTGGTGCTCGATGAACCCACCGAAGGCATTCAGCCCTCGATCATTCTGGATATTGAAACGGCCATTCGTCACATTATTGCCACCACCGGAGTTTCGGTCCTGCTGGTGGAGCAGCACCTGCACTTTGTGCGTCAGGCCGACTATTACTACGCCATGCAGAAGGGCGGCATTGTCGCTTCTGGCCCGACCCGCGAGTTGACCAACGACGTCATCCAGCAGTTCCTGGCGGTTTAAGCCATACCTTCAGCGCTCCTACTTCTCAAGCGAGAGCATGGATTTGTCTGCGATCGCGCTTGAGGGTTTTTGGCAGGTCTGATATAAGTTCTGTAAACTTTCACGGCGGGTCCAACTGCCTGCATAGGTTTACTCTCGGTATCAGATTTTGGGTTAAGCGAGGAGTGTTTTGACATGGCTTCTGGAAGACGCATAGGTGCTCGTGCCCGTGGATTTTGGGATGACTTTAGGGACTTCATCAACCGAGGGAATCTGATCGATTTGGCTCTGGCCGTCATTCTGGGCGGAGCCTTTGGGGGAGTTGTCACCTCGTTCGTGGAGGACATTCTCATGCCCGCGCTGATCAATCCCCTGCTGGGTCAAACAGGGACTGACTGGCGCGAAGCGGTGGTCGGTCCCGGCATCCGCGTCGGCAACTTTTTGGGAACTATCGTTGACTTTTTGATCATCGCTTTTGTGCTGTTCCTGGTGGTAAAAGCCTATGAGCGGTTCAAGCGACGTGAGGAGGTCGTTGCCGAACCTACCACCGATGAAAAGCTCAACACTACCCTAGAGCGGCTGACCACCTTCTTAGAATCTCGCATGTAGTTCTGGCAGATTGGTAAGGATTGGGAATCAGTGGGGACCGTGGCCATGCCGCGGTCTTTGCTTTATGGGCAGGCTGAATTGACTGAGGAAGTAAGGGCTGAGTAGGCGGACATAGACTATCGCTGGCCTTCTAAAGTCAATCCAAAGGATGGGCCTCGGTACGGCTTACCGCGCTATTGCTAAGTAAAGGGCTGTTGACTCAAATGCTGCTCTACAGCAGGGTTTGAAGCAAAGTCTAGGCCGTTAGAGACACCGGGCTGCATGGTATCTCCATCAGAAAAGGCAAAATCTTTTGCCCAAACCACCTTAAATATTTCTGCCTTTCAAGAGATCAAGCAGATTGAGAAGGCGCTCAAGGATATCTACTTTGTCAGTGGATTAGGAGCCGATGCGCGCGTTTTTCAAATGCTCAAGTTTGAGGGGTATCGACCTGTTCATATTCGTTGGTTAGAGCCAGAGCCAGGAGAGTCGGTAGCGGCTTATGCTCGTCGTCTTACCGCGCAGATTAAAACCGATAAGCCTATCATTGTTGGCCTATCTTTCGGCGGCATTATTGCTATCGAAATCGCGAAACAAATTCCGGTGGAAAAGGTTGTCCTGCTCTCCAGCGTCAAAGACCTCTACGAGGTGCCCCCTTACTTTCGGGTCTTCCGTTGGTTTCCTATCCACCGTATTTTTCCATTTAAGAGTTTGCTTTGGGCGCTCTATTGGTTTGCCTACTGGATTTTTGGGGTGGATTCACTTGAGGAGCGCAAGCTGCTCAAGACCATTTTGCTCGAAACCGATCCACACTTTCTTAAATGGGCGCTGCACCGGGTTGTGCTTTGGAATAACGAGGAGATCCCAGAGAATCTCTCTCATATTCATGGCCGGTGCGATCGCATCTTCCCTGCCCTTTTTGTTGAACCCGACTTTATGGTGAAACAGGGCAGCCACCTGATGGTGATCAACCACGCCGCGGAAATCTCTGACCTTCTGCAGCGGATTATTGGCTAGAAGCAGTAAGAAAGCTTGGAGTGTTGTGATGAGAAGTTCCTGCGATCGCGCTCTGGGGTTTCTCGCTCCTGGCAAACCTACATCAAATTCATCCAGCTCGACACGACCTCCATCAGCTGAGTGCTGACGCGGCTCTGCAGCAGAAACTCGCTGTAGTCTGCCAGATTGTCTAGCCCCACACTGCCCAAAAGAATTTCGGCAGACAGCCAAAGACTTCCATGCAGAAACAGCTTTTGCCAGCGAACTTTGGGCTTGTCATCGAAATGGGGCTTCATTGGGCTACGGAAGTAACAGAGTTGTTACAAACCGTACCAGGCTCCCCAGCAATCGCTCAATTCGGTGATTTGTCCTTCTGGGTTGGGATAACCGAACTCTTCCCAATCAAGCCCTCCAGCCCTGTTTGTAAGTCCTGAGTTAAAGACTCTACCGCCTGCTTAGCCGCTCGATGGCCCTGGCTGTAAATTGGCCAGCGCTCTGTTACGTCTAGCGGTTCGCCAATGGCCACTGTAGCCTGCCGCTCGCCCA
>DATNQE010000545.1:0-4765 GCA_036702895.1 Trichocoleus sp.
GCCCGTGATAGCCGAGGATCATGCCTAAAGATGCCGCTCCGCACTCCACCGCCTCCATTTGCAGGAGCGTCGGCGTGCGGCGAATGTCGGGCCGTTTAATCAAGTCCTCAATGAATTCGTAGAGCGATCGCACCTTCTCCACCAGCGCCACCACCACCGGATGCGCTAGCACGGCCTCTACGGCACCTGTAAATACCCCAAACCCCGGCTGTCGTAATGCTTGCTGAGCCATTTGTCTTGCTCCCCAAAACACCCAATTTTTGTTTCGTTGCTGCCTAGAAATGGGTGAGCACTGCCCACCCTATACCCTCCCACTCCTCTCTCCTCTCTCCTCTCTCCTCCCTTCCTCTCACCCCATCCCCACCCACTCCTTCAGAATGGGAATCACATAAGAGATCGGCGTCCGCTGCTCTACCGTGATGCGCACATCCGTGGTCATGCCGTAGTCAATCGGCGTGTCGGGTCCTTGGGCCGAGGCTGACCAGCGGTAGCCGCTGGGAGTGTCTTTGGTTTCCAGGCGGGCATAGATGGCTAGATGTGACCCTTCTCCTAGTACCCCCGGCAGCACATCCGGGTTGCCGATTAGGCTGGCCACGCCTTCTTGAGTCACGGGAAAGTCAGAAACCTTTTCCACGGTGGCGACGATGCCGCCGTACTCCTCCCGCTTGACGACGGTAGGGGTAATTTGCAATGGCATATCCGGCTCGACCTTCTTGCCTTCGCTGACGGGCAAAAAGGCCACGCTGATCAGCTCGGTACCTTCGCCCTGGGCCGCGATGGTGCCGATGCCCATGCCCGGCTCTAGGCGTTCGCCCGGCTGGGCCGTTAGCTCCAGCACCCGGCCATCGTAGTCGCTGACGATGCGGCTGTTGCGCTGCAGCTCCAGCTCTAGCTGAGCAATTTGCCGCTCGGTTTCCTGAATTTCTTTTTTGCGGTTGGTGGTAGCCACCAGGTCTTGCTCCTGCTGAGCAGCTTCCTGACTGAGCAGATCCTCTAGCTGAGCCTCGATCTCGGTAATGTTGTTTAAGTTGCGCTGGTACTCCTGCTGAGCTTCGGCCTCTTTCACGGCTAACTGCTCTAGCTGGGTGCGCACCTGGTCGATCTGCTGCTGGTTCTGCTGAAACTCCAGCTGCACCTGAAGCACGTCTTCCTTGGAAATCGCTCCCTGCTCGTAGCCGCGCTGCCACTTGTCCCAGCGCTCCTGGTAGACCGGCTGCATACTCTCTAGGGTCGAGAGCTGCTGTTGGAGAGCCTGGCGCTCCTGCTGGATAGATGCCTGAGCTCGGTCACGAAGGACAGGCGTCAGCGATTCCTCGCTGTTGAGACTTTGCTGCAGGTTGAGGCGCTGCTGCGCGATCGCAACCCTATCGAGCACCCCCCGCTGAGCCTGGGCCGTATTAACCTGCTGCTCCTGCTCCTGAAGCTGCTGCAGCTTGGTGCGCGCTAGCCGCAGCTGATTTTCCAGCTCCGACTGGTCAATGACAGCCAGCACCTGGCCTTTTTTCACCGTGTCGCCCTCAGCCACGTTGAGCGACAGCACCCGACCCGAGCTGGGTGACTGCACCGTAACGACCTGACTGGGATAGATCAGCACCCCTTTGCCCGTCACCGTAATGGGAATTCGGCCCAAAACACTCCAGGCCACCCCGGCAGCGACCAGTGACCCCAACGCCAGCAGCGAGAGCCAGCGCTGAGGGCTGACTACCTGCACTAGCTGATCCAGCCGCTCTGGCGAAGCTGTACGCTCTAGTGCCTCTTTGCGAAACAAGTTGTTGCGCTGCGTCACCATTTCAGTTCTCTCCCGCTCACGACCTGCGACTGAATTCGCTTCACCATCCACTCAAAGCGCGCCTCGGCCAGCGCCAAACGGTTGAGCAGCTGACTGCTGATCTCTGGGCTCTCAGCCAAAATCCCGAGCTGCTGAAAAAACAGCTGCTGCTTATTAGCCAGCAGCAACGCCAAAATTCGAAAAATTCGAGCCGCAAAGCCATCGTCGTAGAGCAGCTTCGACTCTAACCGCCAGCGCGGCACCGACAGCACCTGGCACTCCCGCAGCGTCTGCACCTGATAGGCTGGCGGCAGCGCGTCTAAAAATACGGTTTCGCCAACCAAATCTCCCCGCGACAGCCGCGCGATCTCCTGCGCTGCTTCAGCTGCCAATTCAGAATCCACGGCGGCTACCGGCTCAAAAGCATTGAGTAAAGGAGAGGGCAGTGGCGTTTCTGGTGAGGTCAAGGCCTCAGCCCTCAACGTCACTGCCCCCTCCAGCAGTATGTGCAGAGCATCCACTGGCCTTCCCTGACGCTGCAAAATGGCTTTTGGCTCCAGCGTCCGTACCTGCCCCACCGCAATTAGCCAGTCCAGATCCTGATCCTGCAGCTCAGCAAAAACCGTTGAGGCTTCTTTGAGCTGTAGGCGGCTAAGGCCCATTTCGCTGCCGTGTCCCAGCTGCTGCACCATTGCCTCTAGCCGGTTTGCCAGCATTTGAGCGCTCACCCGATACAGGTGGGCAGCAAAATTGAGATCCTCCTGCAGCTTGTGCTCCAGGGCTCGACGAGGCAGGGCTAGCACTGTTACCTCCGTCAGAGCACTAGCGGCAACATACGGTAGAGCGCTTTCCAATAAAGGAAATGTGCCCACCATCTCACCGCTAGAAAGCTGAACCGCAGGCACCGAACCGGTTGACTGCGGAGCGGCTAGGGCCGCCTTGAGAGCGCCCTGTAGCACAATAAAAAGCTGATCTGCAGTCTGGTCGGGGTGTAACAGCATAGTCCCGGCTGCCAGGTCAGCGCGGGTACCAGTTTGCAGCATCCAATCAATATCCTGATTGCTCAATTCACTGAGTAGAAGATTTGTCATCAGGGATGTCTCCGCACATTGCTTGTCTCGGGGTCATTTCAAGGCATTATTTCCGGCCAAAAATCTTGTAAACGCCTTCTAAAGCACCCAAAACATCAGCATTTGACTCAAACCCTAAGCCAATAAATTGGAAGGTTGAAGACGCCGTACTAGATGTTTTGGCCAGGGCTGCACCACCGCACCCCTGCTGACCAACCAGTGCATCATTCTGCTCGAACATTGAACCCGACAAAAAGATGTCAACGCCTCCAGAAATATCGTCAAGTTCTTGTTCGGAAAGCTCTACAGAGTCTGTGGGATTAGAGCCAGAAAGGCTCTGTCCCTCAGCGACAGACAGTTCAACAGGAAATTCAGCAGAAACCCCATCTAGCTCGTATTTGTTAGCAGGCATAGTCCTTGCTACTCCTTAAACAGTTAGGCTGGCGCCGGAAAAGCTGACAGTTAATTCCAGTAAGTTCTAGAAAGCAGCTTTTCCGTGCTTGCGAACCGCTAAACCTACAGCCTGGCTTAAAATCAGGCTGTAGGTTTTGACGAACCTTATTTGAAGTCGAAGGCAATCACATCGTTATTACCCGAAAAGGTTGACAGCGCATCAAGGGAGGAAACGCTGCCAGCACCATTAGGCCCAGCAAAAGATGCCTGACCCAAGGAGATGCCAGACTGCGAGAACACGCTGCCAGCAGATTTGAACAAGCCATCAAGGCTGCTGAAGTCCATCGAGCCACCGCTCACAGCATCCAACGCATCCTCAGTGAGTTCGGTCATTTCAGCAGCAGATGCAGCCAGAGCAGAGGCTTCGGCTTGGGCCATGATTGCTTCAGAATTCATCTCATTCATGGTTAAAGTTCTCCTTAATAGACTTGGAACTTAATCAGGGGGAAAGCGTTATTGGCCTTCCTGTAAGAAGTTATTTCTAAAGCAAGCAGGCTTATTCAAATCTCGGATTAAAAGCCACCAACTAATTCTCACGATCTAGATATTAATAGAGCTGGTAGATACGGCTGAAATCAGCAGCTCAAAAAGCACTTAAACCTCTTAGAAAAACAAGATAAAACCTGCCATCAATGATTTAGCTGTGGTTAAATCAATTCCCTTAAACTCACCTAAAAAACTCCCAGTCATGACAAAGGGCGCAGCAGCACCGCGCCCTTATAAACCCGAAATTTAAGCTCAAAAAGCCTTTAAAGTCTCAGGCTAGTTTTAGCTATATATTTCCATCAAGAAACACTCGCGCTAGAACTTACGGGAGCAGGTATTAGAGCAAGCATAAAATGGCCCTAAAGCCGAGTTTTGCATCACATCTACTGCCTATCCACAAAACTGGAGAAGCCTCCACTCGTGATCCTCAAGCCAGTTCCGCATTCATCAGTTCCTCAACCGCCAGCAGGTGTCGCAGAATCTGAGTAGGTAATTGGTCGAAGGCGTCTACTGGCACCCTGTCTCTTAGCTCTAGAGCTGCTGCACCTTGCCCAAAAACTTTTATTGGGTTGTACTGTAATCCCGCCAGAATCACCACCTGATTCATTTCCTCACGCACCTCGACCAGGATGTAGAAATCAGCATGGCCCTGCTCCAGCCCTGGTGCAGCCAGCGGTAGGCTTACCGTATCCTCACTCAGGCTGCTCTGCACCACTAGTCCCAACGAGCAATTCTTTACTCGGCAAAGCGATTCCCCGCTGGGTATGGGTGGCCACAGAGTTGGCTGTGGTCGTAGCCCGCAAGACCACAGCCACTGCTCTAGCCCTTTAAGTGCCAAAGCGCTAAGGAACTGCTGCCATTGAGCTTCTCCCGAGAGATTTGGCAAGAGTCGCTGGCAGCTTTGGGCAGCCCAGGTTACATCGGCAGCAGAGAGATGCACCTTCACGGCTGCTCCTGGTGCTGGACTGCCGGGGTTAAAGGCCATGGC
>DATNQE010000564.1:0-13894 GCA_036702895.1 Trichocoleus sp.
GATCATGGCTTTCATAGAGTTTTTTCCTCAAAGAGACAATATTTTTAGGAACCGTACTTGGATCAGTATTGAGACGAGTAAATATAGATGGCTTCCGCTTAGCAGAAAAAACGAATCCCCTCACTGGACCTAGGGGCCAGCGTTCGTTCAATTGTTATGCTATCAGCACGGAAACTGAAGTGCTGTTGGATTCCAGCGGAATTAAGCGCTTCTTACATAGCTCCCCAAAATATTAACTAATTTGAATATTCCAGGTCAGTAATCTTCCGGATAGAAAAAACAGAGGGGCAACACCCCCCACTAGGTAGGCGCCCAAACTGGGCGGAACTTCTCTCACTAAGGGCCCCTAATGAATCTTCTCCAATGGGCCCTCGCAGTAGGCAAAGTCATCCGGCAAGATAGTTGACCAGTCCTGCTTAGAACTTGACCAGGCGCTGCGACTACTGACTTTAATCCGGCAGCATAAAAGACGGTAAATCATCCCCGTCCTGGAGCGGTACTCGGTTCAGGTTCTTGACCCTAAGGTCTTGGTAAAACTGCTCCTGGGAAAGCTCTACCTTCGACTGTGCTGACAAAAACAGCAGCCCCCAAAATACCCCCACTCGCTCATGGATGTAGGCAGCCTCGGCGGTATCAAAGTGGTGGCTCTGCTTAAGCTCTTCGGGCTGAAATTCAGGCCAGGCCTCTAGCAGTTCATCAAAGTCAATCCACTGCAAATTGCCTTCCACAGCATCCCAATACCGATCAAGGAAGGACTCTAGGGCGGCGGCAATTTCCGAAAGGTTCTCCTGGTGAGCCAGCTGAGCAATGGCGCGCACCGCCTGCCGTACGGGCTGCGGGCGTACTCGGCGGGCGCGGTTGCGAGGAGCTTCCTCCGTCATCACCTCCGCCATCGTCTCTAGCTGCTCAATTAGCTCCTTGAGAGTGACCCGTCGCCGCTGAGGCGGGGCCGCTACGGCTCGGCGGTGCAGATGACGCTCCAGGTTGCGGGGCAGCTGCACCTCATTCCACTCCTCAGCCTCAACAAATTCCTCCACTTCTATGGCTTGCTCCTGGGCCTCGACTTCGGCCCGCACCAGAGTATCAGCCTTGAGCAGCACCAGCATGGAGGCATACAGGAATGCCTGCCCCGATTCCGACAGGCTGGCCTCATAGGGCGACCGCCCGTGGGTGTTTTGAGGCTGGGGCTGGGTCTTGAGGGTGCTCAAAAAGCGATCGATAACGTCGATAACCTTGACGTCCCACGGATCGATCTCTCCCCGCTCAGCTAGATCGATGAGAAATGCGATCGCAGTTTGGGCCAGGGAGACAGACATGGGCGCAGCCCTCACAGGGGAATCCCCCTATTCTATGGGGCAACGATTCTATTGGGCAAAGACCTGGCTGGCACCGGTGTCCTTAGTGTCGCCCTGGGAGGCCGGCAGCATCAGCTTTTGCTCCTCTAGCTCCACCCGGTAGCGCTCTACGTCCTCCTCGAGCTGCTGGATGCGCAGTTCCCGCTGCTCCATCTGCTTGCCCACCGACACATAGCCCTGCACCTGCACCCACACGCTAAAGACCCAAGCCAGCACAGCGCCAACGCCCATAGCCATAATGAGCTCAACGCAGAGGGGTGCTTCCAGATCAATTCCCCGCACGATGTGGATAATCACGGGCTCTGTGTTCTCAATGCCAAAGAGCACCAGGGCTAGACAAATCACAAAGATGACGACAAAGTTAATCTGCCGCATGGGTTCACGCCTCAATTACACTACGTCGGTTTCCTCGATCAGGCTTGGCCTAAGACGATGCTAAGACCAACTACGAGCAGACTCTTCTGTCAGGTTAACCCTCGGTAGAAGGCGTTGTCGCTCAATAGGCTGCCCTTGCTGCGTCAGCCAAGCTGACCGTTAGCTTCAGCAAATACTATATCCTCTTCGGTATCTCCCCAAGGCAGCCCTTCAACAGCAGTTATCCGGCAAACGCTCTGCTTCAAAAGGGCACTGCTAAGCTCGAACGGGTTTACGCCGCCGTCCGGCACTGAGGCCGTACTTGAGAAAATAACCCAGCAGGACAAGCGCTGCGATCGCAGCCCCCCCTAACCCCAGAGGGCTAGGAACCCAAAAAACGACCTCTACATGATTGAGTTCTCCCGGCGTTAGCATCCAAAACGTCTTTGCGCCGGCCCCCTGTACGGGAAGCGAGTCGGGGCTCACCTGACGAATACCCCAGGGCGTTTGCAGGCTAAAGCGCAGATCTAGCCAGTCGGAAGCGCTGCTGAGCAGCGGTACGGCTGCCGTGGGCTGATGGGGCAGCGATCGCAAATCAATCTCGCAAATCAGGTGATTCCGAATGGCAAAAAATCGGTTCTGCTGGCTCAGCTGAAGCCGTGAGGGAGCCGTCTTCAAGCCATTCAGCGTAGACTCTGGCCCTCCTTCCGGCCTCAGGCCTGCTGCCGCTTCAGACTCCGCTCCAAACGACTCTGCCCCAAACAGCTGCTCAAATCGCTCTACTAGCTGATCGCCGTTGCCAAAGGGCAGCACCAGCCTCACCGTCTCTACCCTCACCGCCGGCCCAATGCCTGGTTCAGTAACGGCTCCAGCCTCTGGCCCAGCATCACCCACCGAGAGGCGAGTCGAGTGCTGAACCTGGCCGCCTAGCCTGCGCACCTGTCCCTCTGCTGTGGCTAGCCAGTCCTGCAGCGCTGTGCCGCCCAGGGCTGCGGCTCGCTCGCTGACGCGCACCTGCTGCACAATCTGGCCGTGGGTCTGACTGTCAAAGGTAATGCCCAGATCGTACTGAAAGCAGCCTGAAAGCAGCAGCGCCACCAGACTCAGCACCAGGGACAAGCCCCATCGGTAGGACTTTCCCATAGCTCCAGGTTCCGCTACGATGCCCCTGTTAAAGCTTTTGTCAGCGGGCGGTGGGGCAGATTTCAAGCGTGCCAACGTGCGATTCTCCTTGTTATGTAGCCCTCAAGACTGCAAACAGCGCCGCTTTTGCATACGACTGATGCTGATGGGTGAGGAGACCAACTGTGACCAATCATTCTGACGAACCTCAAGGGCCTGTTGAGGGTCCAGCTAGGACCACTGGGCCGGCCGGTGCGATCGCATCTTATTTTAATTTCGATGCCTACAGAACCAACCTGCGCACCGAAATTTTGGCTGGCGTCACAACCTTCGTGACGATGGCCTACATCCTGATTGTCAACCCCGACATTCTCTCTAACGCCATTTTTCTGAACGAACCCCGCGACCTTTTTGGGGAACTGGTGATGGCTACCGGCATTTCTGCGGCCATCGCCACCTTCATCATGGGCTTCTACGCCAAGCTGCCCTTTGCTCTGGCTCCGGGCATGGGCATCAACGCCTACTTCGCTTTCACCGTAGTGCTGGGCCTGGGAGTAGACTGGCGGATTGCGCTGGCAGCCGTATTTATTGAGGGCATTATCTTCATTCTGCTGACCCTCTCGAATCTGCGTAGCAAGATTGTCACCGCTATTCCCGAGGCCGTCAAACACGCCACCACCGCCGGCATTGGCCTATTTATTTCGTATATCGCTCTTAAGAATGCGGGCATCATTGTTGGCTCTGAGGCCACGCTGACCACCCTCGGCAATCTTCGAGAGCCCGCCACGGCAATGGCAATCCTGGGCATTTTGATCACGGCCGCGCTCTACGCCCGCCGGGTGACCGGAGCGCTGCTGTGGGGCATTTTTGCCACGGCGCTGCTGTCTTGGGTGCTGGGCGTTGCCCCTTGGCCAACCGGGCTGTTTGCTATTCCCCAGGCTCCCATCGATTTGGTAGGTCAGGCCTTCACCGGCTTAGGTCAGCTGCTTAGCACCAACCTTTGGGAGTTGGTCAGCATTACCTTTGTGTTTCTCTTTGTAGACCTGTTCGACACCATTGGCACCGTCACCGGTCTGGGCATCAAGTCGGGCTACATCGACGAGCAGGGCACTTTCCCAGGGGTCGAAAAAGCCTTCATGGCCGACGCGGTCGGTACCGTTGCTGGGGCGGTCATGGGAACCTCTACCGTCACAACCTACATTGAGTCAGCCTCCGGCATTTCCGAAGGCGGGCGCACCGGCTTAACCGCGGTGGTTACGGCCACGCTGCTGCTGGTCTCGGTCCTGTTCATCCCCTTCTTTGCCGGGATTCCCAGCTTTGCCACCACTCCCGCCCTGGTGCTGGTGGGCGTGATGATGATCTCGGGCGCCCGCAACATCGAGTGGGATGAGCCCGCCGATGCGATCGCAGGCTTTCTCACCATCATCATGATGCCGCTGGCCTACTCCATTGCCGAAGGATTGGCAATGGGGCTCATCGCTTACCCCCTGGTCAAAGCCTTCCAGGGCAAAACCAACCAAACCACCGTAGGCATGTGGATTTTGGCAGCGGTCTTTATCCTGCGCTACTTGTTCGCTCGGGGTTGATGCGCTTAGCGCTCACGCACCCTAGACCTACCAGATAAGGGAGGCATTAAAGAGTCCTGCACCGGGCAAAATAAGAACGGTCAAGCCTTTTGTGTGCCTCCCTTCATCACATATAGCCCTATACCCATAGCCCTATGAAGCGCGTTCGAGCCATTGTTCACGGTACTGTCCAAGGCGTAGGATTTCGCTACTACACCCAGCAGCAGGCCGCTCACCTCGGCCTGGTCGGCTACGTGCGTAACCTCCCCGACAGCACCGTTGAAATTGTGGCTCAGGGCTCAGAAAGCCAGGTGCAGGCGCTACTCAACTGGGCCCATCAAGGGCCACCATCTGCCCAGGTAACCTCTGTAGAAGCGACTGAGCAGCCCCCTACCGAATCCTTCTCCAGCTTCACCATTGAGCGCTAGCTCTTCCCCTATAAGCTGCCAAACCCCAGAAGTTTAGGTAAAAACCTATCCCTGTTTGAGAGGGGCTTATCGACAAAGCCAGCCCTCAAATAGCTAGGGGATCTCATCAGCGCCCCACCCCCCTTCTTTCCATCAAAATCTAGCCATGTTAAACTCGCCCTCCTCAGAGCTCCTTCCGGAGTCCGCTTCAGTTCCTCCCTTGGCTTCTGAGGCAGGGCGCATTGTACAAATCAGCGTTTCCCAGGGCGGAGTGCCAAAGCTGCCCATTGCTCAGGCCCAAATTTCTGCGAATGGCGTAGAGGGCGATCGACAGACCAACCTTAAATTCCACGGCGGTCCCGATCGGGCCGTTTGCCTGTGGGCCCTCGAAGTAATCGAAGCACTCCAGCAGGAGGGCCACTCCATCGCTCCAGGACAAGCTGGAGAAAACGTCACCGTCGCCGGAATTAACTGGCTGGCAGTCCTTCCGGGGGCCCGCCTTCAGCTTGGCGACAGGGTACTGCTGGAAGTCACGGACTACGCCCCGCCCTGCCGCAAAAACATGCGCTGGTTTAGCGATCGCAAATTTAGCCGCATCAGCCAAAATCACTACCCCGGCAGCAGCCGCGTCTACGCCCGCGTCTTGGTTCCAGGCGCGATCGCAACCGGTGACAAAGCCCTTCTTTGCCCGTAGAGCCTGCAGGTCAGCCCTGCCCTAGCTCAATACCCACTCCACTCAAACAACCCCATCTCACCTGGGAACTCTAAAGGCAAGCCCATCCACCACGCCGTCTTCCGGAAAGGGAGCACAGCAGGATGAGGTCACAGCTAAAGGGGCACTGCTGCCTCTGGCCGTTTCCGTTGCCCTAACGCCATTAGAGAGAACACCCATGGGCCTGATTGTTTTTCTGGTTGCCCTCGTCTTGATTGTGGGCTTCATCGTTGTTGATGCCTACAACCGCCTCGTCACCCTGCGCAACCGCTACCAAAACGCCTACTCACAAATCGACGTGCAGCTGCGGCGGCGCTACGACCTGATTCCTAACCTGGTGGAATCGGTCAAAGGCTACATGAAGCACGAGCGCGATACCCTCGAAGCCGTCATCGCCGCCCGCAACAGCGCCATCAACGCCAACCGCCAGGCGTCCCAAGACCCTGGCGACCCTCAAGCGATGCAGCAGCTGGCCACCGCCGAAGCGGCCCTCACCGGCTCTCTGGGCCGTCTGTTTGCCCTGTCTGAGGCCTACCCCGACCTCAAAGCCAACGAAAACATGGCCCAACTGATGGAGGAGTTACGCTCCACCGAAAACCGCATCGCCTTCTCCCGCCAAGCCTTCAACGATGCTGTCACGCTCTACAACACCAAGCGCGAAGTCTTTCCCAGCAACCTGATCGCCAACAACTTCAGCTTCCGCTCGGCCCAGCTGCTCGAAGAAAGCCCCGCTGAAGTCAAAGCTGTCCCCCGCGTCTCCTTCAGTTAATCGACCTCAAACCTTCTACTCCTCTCTCCTCCCTCCTCCCCTCCCAATGCCATGAACTTCTTCGAACATCAAGACGAAGCTCGCCGCAACACGACCCGTCTGGTGATTCTGTTCGCCGTTGCGATCGCATCGATGATTCTGGCCTTTTACCTGGTCGCCGTCGTCACGATAGCGATGGGTAGCAGCGGTCGGACTGGGTTTTGGCAGCCGGGGCTTCTGGTGCTCATTGCGATCGCAACGCTGAGCATCATCGGCCTGGGGAGTTTGACCAAAATTGCTCAGCTCAAGGGTGGGGGCAGCGTAGTGGCCCAGAGCTTGGGCGGTAGGCGGCTCGATCCCCAAACCGATACTGCTGCTGAAATGCAGCTGCTTAACGTGGTTGCGGAGATGGCCCTAGCGTCAGGCACGCCGATTCCCACGGTCTACCTGCTCGACCATGAGGCCGGCATCAATGCTTTTGCCGCAGGCTTCTCCCCCGACGACGCCGTGATTGGGGTGACACGAGGCTGCCTTGACCAGCTCACTCGCGATGAGCTACAGGGGGTCATCGGCCACGAGTTTAGCCATATTTTGAATGGAGACATGCGGCTTAACCTGCGGCTCATAGGCGTGCTGCAGGGCCTGCTGATGATCTACATCCTGGGCCGGCTGGTCCTGAGAACCAGCTCGGATATTCGCTTTGCCTCTAGGGACAAAGACGAGAAAAGCCCGATGGACATCGCCCTGATTGCGGGGCTAGCCATGATCGCGATTGGCGGCATTGGGGTGGTCTGCGGCCGTTTGATCAAGAGCGCCGTTTCGCGCCAGCGGGAGTTTCTGGCCGATGCCTCAGCGGTGCAGTTTACCCGCAACCCCAACGGCATCGCCGACGCTCTCCGCAAAATTGGCGGTACCCCCGTCGGTTCAGGCATCAAGACTCCCCGTGCTGAAGAGGCTAGCCACTTATTTTTTGGGGAAGCTCTGCCGGGGATGCTGTTCATAGGCGACTGGTTTGCCACCCACCCGCCGATCAAAGACCGCATTCGCCGACTGGGGGGCGTAGCTGTCTCATCAGGGCCAACTGTGGGAGTTGGCCTAGCGTCCAGCTCAGGATCTGGGACAGCTCTGGGCGAGCTGGGAGCGATGGGTTTCCAGAGCGGCGCAGCTTTGGCTCCCCCCTCCCCTCAAGATTTTGTAGCCACGGTGGGCACCCTCAGCCCGCAAAATCTAGCCTCGGCTCAGACGTTTCTCAAGGAGTTGCCGCCAGCCCTGCTAGAGGCCGTTCGGCAGCCAGAGAGTGCGATCGCGCTTATCTACGCTCTGCTGCTCGACCCCAGCCCCGAGGTCAGAGCAGCCCAACTTGCCCTGCTGCAGTCGCCAGATCCAGCTACAGCCACCAACGCCACGCGATTGGCCCAGGAATTAAGCGGTATCGCAGCCCAGCAGCACCTTTCTCTGGTCGATCTAGCGGTTCCCTCCCTGCGCACCCTGACTCCGGCTCAGCTCGCCCCTTTCTTCAACCAGATCAAAGCGCTCATCCGAGCCGATCAGCGGCTCTCAGTGTCGGAGTATGTCCTCCAGCTCATTCTGCAAAAGCGACTGCGGCCTCAGATGCAGGCCCCCAACTCAGCCGAGGCTATCCACACCATCGACCCGATCTGGTCAGACTGCTTGACCATTCTCTCCGTGCTGGCTCAGCTAGGGCACAAGAGCGCTCAGGAGGCGACCTACGCCTTTAAGTCAGGACTATATCGCCTGCCCGGAGCCAAGAAGCGAGAGCTTCCCTCTGCACTGCCTGCTGCCAAACTCTATGACTTGGGCACCAGCCTGAGCCGAGTTGGGCAAGCGGCTCCCAAGCTCAAACAGGCGGTAGTCGATGCCTGTGCCCATACAGTTTTAGTCGACAACACCGTCACTCCTCGGGAAGCCGAGCTGCTGCGGGCCGTTGTCATCATCCTCGACTGCCCCATTCCCCCATTTTTAGAAGCTATCCGGTATAATTAGCGATTGTGTCAATCGAGCAGGTTAATCGCTGGAGATTACTCATGGGCCGTAAATGTGAACTGACCGGCAAGCAGGCTAACAACGCCTTTGCCATCTCCCACTCTCACCGCCGTACCAAGCGCTTGCAGGGTGTCAACCTACAAACCAAGCGCATCTGGTGGCCCCAAGGCAATCGTTGGGTCAAGCTGCGCCTATCGACAAACGCCATCAAGACGCTGCAGAAGAAAGGTCTGCAGGCCATGGCCCGCGAAGCGGGTATCGACCTGAGCAAGTATTAAGTAAATACAAAGGGCAGCCTTAGAAAGGGTGCTCCAGCGAAAGTTAGCCCCAGCTCGGGTCTAGGGAGCAGCAGCATTAGAGCAAGATCAGCCTAGGCAAAACTCAGCACAAATACAGAGACAGGTTGTCAAGATGTTGTGAAGTGCTCGAGTAAACCAGGTCATACCCCTAAACTTATCCGTACAATTTCAACCCTTAGCAGGTGCCCACTTTAAACCTGGGCTATCCTTCTAAGGGTTTTTAGCGTTATCACTACTGCTATGGCTGAGTTAAGCTAAGTCGCATAACTCTCGCATGACTCTTTTTTACACAAAGAGTAAACTTTCTTGAGTGAGTCTACGGATCGTCTAAAGCGGTAACTTCCGCCTTAAATGATGCCTTTTGGAGCGAAGTTGGGTAGTCTACCCTTGTCATGTGTCCACTGCCGTGTCTTCACATTTGTGAAGAAGTTTGACACAATCCCTGTTTGACAGGTCTGAGTGTTCCCCGCTGTTAACGGCACTTCCCCCACCGGGGGTCTACGCGAGTCATCCGGTTGCGAGCTAGCCCTCGCCACCTACAGGTAGC
The DNA here is from genome assembly GCA_036702895.1 of Trichocoleus sp. Lineage (GTDB taxonomy): Bacteria > Cyanobacteriota > Cyanobacteriia > Phormidesmidales > Phormidesmidaceae > JACVSF01. The sequence goes on from DATNQE010000564.1 coordinate 9,114, forward strand.
AACAGTTGACCAACCTTATGGCGCTCGATTGAGCGGTCTGCTGCTATCTTTTCATCCCCTTACTGCAACCCTTGTTGTCCAAGGTGCGTCGTTTTATTGCGACCACCGTATTGCTTCTTGGGATCTCTGGTTTTCATAGGGCACTGCCATGTCTTCTCTGAATCGTCGTCTTCGTCGTCTCACAAAGCTTCCTCGCTTCTGGGCCAAACGCTTCATGACCGGGATGTTGAGGGCGCTGATGATCTCCAACCGGCCCGACCGCCTTGGTAGGGCCGGTTTCGTGCTGCCTACGACGATCTTGCTGCTACTGGTCGTCACCTTATCGGCAGGGGCACTCACCTACCGGGCCTTTAGCCGCAGCGATCAGGCCATTGCCCTGAGGGAACAAAAGGTCATTACCAATGCGGCCACTCCGGCTGTTGACCGGGCCAAGGCCAAGATTGAGTACCTCTTCCAGAGGGATGAGCGGATTCCGGGAGGTCTCCCCTCAAGCGATGTATTGGCAGCGCTCATGATCGCCCCAGGTGTTGACCTCGACCCCAGCCCTACCTCGGTTAACTTTGGGGTTGTGGCCAAGAGTGAGGATATTTACACGCTGCCCGACGAAACCCGCATGGACATCAACAACGATGGCGTGCTGGACAATGCCTGGTTCTTTAGAAGTGACCTCAATGGCGACGGCACGGCAGACGATGACGAAGTCATTGCCTACTCAGTTCTGATGGATGACGAAGCGGTTGTTCCTGGCACAACAACAACCAAGCGAGTTACCGATGCAGAAGACACTAACAAGGCTAGGGCGCTGGTAACCCGCACCGGCCCTGTTAGCACCTCAAGGCTGACAAACAAGTGCCGGGCGGCCCGTGCGCCTGAAGGGGGCTGGCAGATTGTCAATAGCTCTAGAGACACCCTACAGAAAAACTTCCAGGTCAACGCCTTTGTGCTTAACCGGGGTGCTGGCTCAGACGTTAACCGCACAGTGCAAACCCTTGAATTCCAGCAGTCCCGTGAAGCTGCCCGGGGAAGCAAGTGGGGCGCTTGGTTCCGCTACGACCTAGAGGTCTTCCCCGGTCCCGTATTCAAGTGGAACGGGGCTATGCACGCAGCTAGCAACCTGTTTGTGCAGGATAACTTCAAGGGCTACATGGTTAGCTCCAACGATTCCTGTATCTACAGCGACACAGCGTCTGAAATTACTTTGGGCAACGAGCCGAATGATCCGACTACCGCTGCGGATGAAACCTTTCGTGGCGAGTTTGTGCGCGGCACTTCCAAAACGAACACCTTTGTAAAAGGTCCTGGAACACCTGAGTTCCACTTCTTTAATGGCGCTGCTTACCCCAGAGTTGGGGGGAATGGCCTGCAGTTGGATGACAATACTGACACGGCCTCGGACAAAGACTCTGTAAGAGCCAGAGGGTCTTCGGCTCCAACCTGGCAGGACGTTGCAGTTAACCCAATCACCCTTTTCACCCAGGGGATTTCTAAGAACATCGATGCTACTACCTGGGAGCACGATACTACCTGGGACGCTTCCCAGGCTGTAACCCGCAGAAGAATCTACAACAAGCGTGAAAGAAAACCCTTCGTAGATGACTTCTTCCGGGCAGACAACCGCTGGGGACCCAAGCCGGATTATAAGAACTTCGACCTGCGTCAGGCATTCACGAATAGCGGCGGCACTGTCACCCTAGGTTCGCCCATCAACACGACTACTTACCCAGGCTTGGTTGATGGAGAAGGACTAGACGGATTCTGGGAGCGTCAGGCAATTGCCACAGGCCTACGAATGATTGTGGGCCAGCGTTTAGAGCTAGGCAACACCTTTGGCTGGAACGTCAACCCCAGCGATGGCACTTTCCCGGCCAGTGGGGGCGCAACGAATGATCCCCTGTATCCGCCCAATGCGTTGCCTGTTGCAGATAATCCTCACCCTAACAGTACTCCTGGGAACAACACTACTTACAGAAACTATCCGGGTGGAGTTCATGAGGCCCTTCAGCGTAAGTCTCTAAGAGACAACCTGGCTGCTGTGCAGGCAATGGCTGTCTACCACTACGAGACCAACAACGGGCAGTTCCCTCTGGCCTGTTATGCCACTACGGCCCACCCCGGTACCCAACGAACTGTCATTAACAGCCGCACCTTTGGTACTTGGGCATCCTCAGGAACTGCAAGGACTGATTTCTTCAAAGGTGTAGGGACCAACGGTTGGGAGTTCAAATACAACACTGCTTTTGATACGCCGGGTGAGTTTAGAACTCAGGTTGTTGCAACCGCGCCTCTGGGCACGGCGCTGAGAAACCTTGCCTACTTTGCTGGTGATCCGAATGGCGGTGCTCCCTCCTTCCAGCCTGTGCAGGACAACGTAGTACACCCATATCCACAGCAGGCAATGTGGGGAGACTTCTCGCCCCTGCGGCGCATTATCGATGCTGGCGGACTCAACAGTGCCGCTGCCTTCGATGCCCTCAGCCCTGCTGACAAAGCGACAGTTCACACTGCGGCTTGCACCCTAGGTATGTTGGCTTACAACATTGATGAAGAAGCCAAAGACTACCTGGCTCTGAATAACTACACAGTGCCGGCGAACTTCCAGAACATGACCTCCAAGTTCGGCAACATGATCAACGACCTGATCTCCTACATGAGAGGGGGGTCAATCAGCGCAGACACGTTAACGCGCCTTCAACAGCTACGTCTGGATCGGACCAGCTGGGGCAGTGCCACCCGCTGTCCCAGCTATAACCAGACTACGTTTTTGAACGATGCTGGAGCTGGTCCTGGGACTGTTGCCTGCGGCTCTGCCGACTACTTTGCCGCCTTCACTCTAAACGACTGGATTGCGGTCGCGGCTACGAGACCATCGGGTCAGCAGCTGGATCAAGCCGAAATTGACATCCTGATTCAGGTCGCTGAGCGCGTTAGCCGCCTAGAGACTCTAATTCGCGATCGCGATTTGGGCTTTAGGAGAGGCGCAACGCAAAAAGACATCAATCCGAACATTACTACCCGCCCCGTTGATTGGGATGCAGTCACTGAGTACACCGAGGCAGTCGGCCCTCAGTCCAACAACACCAACGTTTCTGTCTTCCGAGTGAAGTGCGACCCCAACATCTTCCGGGGTGTTAGTGCTGGTGGTGGCGGTGGCGACAACAACGTCATCATGGCTGGGGTCGTCGCTTGTAGCAACAGAAACGTTTCAGACGTTCGGTTCCCCGCGCTGTACTATCTGTTCCCCATGCTCGACCACGACCACGATGGGGAGGACTACCACGCTCAACCGGGGGGTGCCATTGCTGTCGCGAACCAGCCTGGCGAAGAGTACATTACTCAAACCTACATTCAGAACCAAAACAACGCGGTTGGACGCTTCAAGGTTGTCGGTGCTGCTACCACTGACCCGGTTCTGTCTATTGTTCGGGGTGCTGGGGCGATTGCCTCTGTACCTGCTCCAACAACCGTAACTTCGGGCTGGACTTTACCTGTTGCCACCGCAGCAGCTCTGACCGACCCAGATGACGCCGACCAGGCTTTCCGCATCACTATCAATACCGGAACTCCCACGGGTGCTACTGTTCCTTTCTTGGATAAAGGAATGTATGACGGCCGCGAGCAGCTCAGTCTGCGAGTCCTAGACCTCGATATCGGTCGCCTGGCTTCCACCCGCAACGGTACCGGGGACTTCTGGCTCCCCTCTGACCGCACCAAGAACGCTGAGGGTATTGTCTACGCCTTCCGAGAAGATGCTGTACGGGAAGATGAAATCGTCAGACCTAAAAACGCATCCGCAACAGTCACAGCAGATTACTGTTCTGCCCTGGCTCCTGGCGTCAGCAATCCGAAGCAGTTCCGCCTGGAAAATGACGCTACCTGCCGGATGAACGCTCTACCTGGCAGCCTCCAAGACCCCCCGTTAACCGATGTAAGAATCAGCCTCAAACCTGTAGACTTCTATCCCGACCCAGAGCGGCGCCCATACGGCTTCCGGTTCCGCAACGGGGCAGATGTAAGCAACAACAAGGCCCGCCGCTCAGGCATCACCTTTGTTACAGACAACTCCGTCTATATCCTGGGGAACTTCAACCTCCACAGCACCGACGGCACACCCGCCACGTTGATTGAGGAGTTCACCGACAAGCTCAGCAGCAAGACGACTTGGGCAGAGACTGACTTCTACGCGAACGGCGGAACGGGCCGTGTTAATACCGAGCTAGACACCGACAACTTTGCAAACCTAGAAGTTGATCGTTGGCGCCCGGTTGAAATCCTGGCAGATGCGGTAGGTATTCTCTCCGGCAACTTCAAAGACGGCAACGTTGGCGATACCTTTGTAACGCCTACTCCAGGTGCCGATAGTGACCGGAGTGAATATTCCTACCAAAACCAGAACCGCCCCTACTTCGAAGGCAACACTCAAATAAATGCAGAGAACTGGATTCAGGAGAACGAGTGGCAGGGCGTTTTGGCTGCAGCTACGACTGGCACGCAACGGGAGAGTCTACTAACCCCCGTTCGAATTGACCGAAATGGCGGTTATAGCTTGAAGACCCCTCAAACTAGTCCCATTCTCGGTGGGGTCGCCCAGTTCCTCTCCTTTGGTAATAGCAACCTCCATAGGCGAAACCTAATTAGAGCCCAAACGACCACTGTCAATGCCACCATTGTCAGCGGCGTTGTCCCGGCTCGGCCTAACCAGGCCTATGGCGGCTTGCACAACTTCCCGCGCTTCAACGAAGGCTGGGAAACCTCTGGTGGTGCCGACATTCCGCTGAACTACG
>DATNQE010000059.1:0-7976 GCA_036702895.1 Trichocoleus sp.
GCTCTAAGGATCCTTTGCAGGATTTTCGCCTTTGCGTCTGCTTCTGCATGCATCTGCTTCTACAGAAGCGGCATTTGCTCTATCACCACAGGTGCGGTACCGGCATCAATCCCTGTAGGTTGATTCCGGCAGGTGCGGAAGGAGCGCCGATGCTGGCAGGTTGGGCCTAGCAGTGCAAGCGCCTGCCGATGCTTTAAGCTGCCGTACCCTTTGTTCGTTGCTAGGCCATACCCTGGGTAGCGGCAGTCTAAGCGGGTAATCAACGTATCGCGCCAAACCTTGGCAACGATGCTGGCCGCTGCGATCGCACAGCAGTGCTGATCTCCCTTCACAACTGTTTGCTGGGCCATGGGCAGAGCCGGTACGGCTTGATTTCCGTCTATTAGACAGAGGGAGGGGATGGGCGATAGCCGGAGAATAGCCCGCCGCATAGCCAGCAGCGATGCTTGCAGAATGTTCAAACGATCGATTTCACGCACCGAAGCTACTCCGATCCGACAATCGGTAGCTCGCTGCTGAATCGCGATCGCAAGTGCCTCCCGCCGTCTTGCAGAGAGCTGCTTGCTGTCTCTCACGCCCAGGTCCAACAGCTCTGATGCAGCCGCTTCAGTCAGCACTACAGCAGCCGCTGCGACAGGACCAAATAAAGCGCCTCGGCCTACCTCATCGACTCCAGCAGTCCAGCCAGCACTCTCTAGCCCATCGGCCATGACGCAGAATCTAGCAGAGTACCCATTAGCGACTTGCCGCTGCAGAAGAGCGACGACGGCGACGACGGCGACCGTTAGCCTCAGACCCTTCTTCCTGGGCCTCTCCTGACTCCTCTAGCGCCGCCGGAGCAGGTTCTGGTACGGCTTCTGGCTCAGCTTCTGAAGGTGCAGGTGTCGACGTCGGGATTTCTGCCACAGGTTCAGGCGCAGCTTCTGCCGCAGGTTCAGGTGCAGCTTCTACTGCTAGGTCAACTGCTGATCGGCGCTGCCGACGCACAATGGGCCTCTCGACATCCGTTCTCTCGACATCCGTTTCCGCGGCTGCGGCAGGAGCTTCCGGCTCAACGGAGACAGCAGAGGTTGGCGTGGAGTCAGCAGGGGGTGTAGGAGGGGCAAAAGTAGCCGCCTCACCTGGCAAGACCACCGCAATTGTCGTGTTTTTGGGGTCGCCGACCTCTTGACGCGCCAGCACCAGAGGAGAAATTCCCATCATTGCATAGATGCGCTGCTCATCAGGCGTCATCTCAACAGCGATCACCTGAGGTGGGGCAGCCGTCTTCCTCTCATTGCGACCGTTGCTGCCCCGCACCCGAGTAGAGCGCAACGGTAGTTTTTCCTGTAGTTTTTCTTCCTCAAGGGGAGCCGGTGCAGTCTCTGGAGGGGATGGTGGAGGCGCTGCGGCGGCCTCACGAGGCGCTGCTTCTCGACCATTGCTTCGCGTTGGCATCGGCTCTCGGCGACGGCGACGCCGGTTACCCCGTCCACTGCGTTCCTGGTAGTTAGGATGGTTGACCAGATCTAGCTCCTGCAAATCCTGGAAGGGTTCCAGGTCTTCAGTACGAGCTTCGCGAGGAGCCTCACGGGTTACTGGCGCTAGCGCCGGTGCCCGGCTTGCAGGAGCACTATAACTTCTGCCCGTCTCCTGGATTAACGGCTGCACTTCATTAGGCGCTTCCCCAGGGAGATGCACTAAATGGCCTAGCCCACCACAGGTGGGGCAAGGCCGACCAAACAGCTCATATAGATTCTGACCCTGGCGCTTACGGGTCAACTCCACCAGGCCGAGTTCCGAAAGCTGAGAAATTTGAGGTCTCGCTTTGTCTGCGCGCAAAGCCTTGTTAAAGTTCTCCAGCACCTGCAGCTGGTCACGGCGAGAGTCCATATCGATAAAGTCAACGATAATGACCCCAGCAACATTTCTCAGCCGCAGTTGGCGAGCGATTTCGGTTGCAGCCTCGCAGTTCGTCCATAGCACCGTTTCGCGGGACGTGGCCGAGCGGGTAAACGAACCCGAGTTAACGTCAATCACCGTTAGCGCCTCGGTGGGTTCGATAATGATGTAGCCACCAGAGGGCAAATCAACCCGAGGCTTGAGAGCTTCTCGAATGGCCGCATTGACGCGGAAATATTCCAGCAGGGGAATGCGATCGCGGTGGTGATCAATGAGCACTCCCGTGGGAATTTTTCCGTCACTCCAGCTAGCCAGGTACTGCTTGACCCGCTTCATGCCGGTGTGAGAATCAGTCACAATGCGATTTACATCAGCACTGTAAACGTCGCGCAGCACTCGCTGAATAAAGTCATCATCTCGATTCAGCAGAGACGGCGGACGAGTCGCGAGCGCCTGCTGCTGAATCGCTTCCCACTGCCGCTGCAGCATTTCTAAGTCTTCAATGATGGCTTTCTCAGCCACCCCCTCTGCCTCGGTGCGCACCAACAAGCCCATGCCTGCGGGCTTGATGAGAATCGCCAGCGCTCGCAGCCGGCTCCGCTCATTTTCACTCCGAATACGGCGAGATAAGTTCACGCCCCGACCAAACGGCATCAGCACCAGGTAGCGACCAGGCAGCGTGATATTTCCAGTCAGACGGGGACCTTTGTTCCCCGTAGGCTCCTTCATAATCTGAACCAGCACCTTCTGCTGCGGCGCTACTAGTTCAGTAATGGAACCCGCAGAGCGCTTTAGCCGCAGCGGTCCCAGATCGGTGACATGCATGAACCCGTTACGCTCACTATCACCAATGTTGATAAAGGCTGCATCAATACCGGGAAGGACGTTCTCAACAGTTCCCAAATAGATATCACCTACTTGGTGCGTACCTGTTGCAACGATGAGTTCTTGAATTTGATCTTCTGAAAAAACGGCAGCTGTTCGATGCTGCTCAGCAATAACTATTTGCTTCGACATGCAAATTCCTCAAGAGTCTCACCAGCCCTGGTACGCAAAACTGCAGGTGTACGCAGCGACGTGGCGATAAAAAATTCTGAGCAAACGAGTGCCACCTGTCTGAAACTGGAGAGAAACATATCTCCTGTTCCAAAACCTGAATACAGCAGTGAAACCTTCACCCTGGTCAGGGGATGGCTAGGAAAGCAGGTTACATAACACTCTTGGCAGTTCAGGGAATCCTTGTCCGTACCAAGACTCGTTAAATTGAACAGGCATCCTAACAGAAGCGCTTGAGTGTTCAGAACTCGTAGCTGCTAAACCACTGGTAACCTGCTTTACCGACCAGGCACAATCGCTCCTGTTGCTAGCATTATAGCGCCCAGCGGAGGGTTGAACCAAATCAACTGGCTATTTTCTAGCATATGTCAGCAGGAAATGCACGCGCCCGCCGTGACTTTTCTTTACAATTTATGGCCGCAGACCCAGAAAGCTAGCCCATGGCACGCTCGAAAACCTAAAGCGCCGCTGTCTTATCGACAGCTAGTTATGCAAAGCGGGCCACTGGCTGCTTGAGGAACTGCTAGCCATGACCCGCTATTAGCTGCTCTGAAACCTATGGAAATTCAGAGCAGAGAAGTTTTCGACTTAGGGACCGCTTAGAGACTTTGACGAAGCAAAGCTCCAGCCGCTTTGCGAGCCCTTTTATTGAGCAGCCACACCGGTAGCTACCGGTATCTTCTCAACTGATCGGGTCTGCATTTCTGGCCACTGCAGAATCACCGTCAGCATGGGGTCACTCTTGGGCAACTCCCGGCGCACCAGCCGCCGCAGCTCCTGCTCGACTAAGCTCTGCAGCGCCCCCCAGTCAACGGTAGAGGCTTTGCCATTGCCCACTATCATCTCGGACCAGCGGTTTGTTAAAACGGTTTCGATAGCGTTGCGGGCGGACTGCTGCAGCCTGTTTTGATCGACCGGCTGAGCAATGCCTTTGAGATAAACCGTCGGCTGGGCCAGCAGTTTACCAGTTGGGCTAACCACTGCAGCAATCGTAATGATGCCGCCTTCCGCAAGCCGTTGACGCTCCTGCAGAATGTCTCGTCCCACCCCAAAACGAGAGGAATCAACCAGTTCAATACCGGCAGGCACCTGCCCTGCCACTTTGATCGCAGAAGGGGAAACTTCAACAATGTCGCCGTTTTTGACGATCACCATGTTTTCGGCCGGAATGCCCATGCTCTGTGCTGTCTCTGAGTGACGCACCAGCATCCGGTGCTCTCCGTGTACCGGCAGGAAAAAGCGGGGACGGGTTAGGGCGATCATGAGCTTTTGATCTTCCTGAGAGCCATGCCCTGAAACGTGAATGCCTTTCTCCCGGCCATAAACGACCTTAGCTCCAAGCATCATCAGCTTGTCAATGGTGTTGACTACAGCAATAGTGTTGCCGGGGATGGGATTAGCAGAGAAGACGACCGTGTCACCTTGCTTGATTCGGACCTGCTTGTGGGCGCTGTTGGCAATTCGAGTGAGCGCAGCCATCGGTTCCCCTTGAGAGCCAGTGGTGAGAATCAGAGCCTTCTCGTCGGGCAGTTGATGGAGATTGCGCAGAGGTTCAAACAGGCTGTCTTCGCACTTGATGTAGCCCAACTCACGGGCATGGGCAATGACATTGAGCATAGAACGCCCAACCACAAAGACCGATCGCTGATGCTTGCGGGCCAGCTCCAAAATCATATTGACCCGGTGGACGGAGGAGGCAAAGGTCGTCACGACGAGCCGTCCGTCAGCTTGGCTAAAGATGCGGTCGAGGTTGGGGTACACCGAACGCTCGGATGGCGTATGGCCTGGAATCTCCGAATTAGTTGAGTCGCTAATCAGACACAGCACTCCCCTTTCACCGTAATCAGCGAGACGCTGCAGGTCAAAATGCTCGCCGTCGACTGGGGTGTGATCGATCTTAAAGTCGCCGGTATGAATAACGACCCCAATGGGAGTATGAATAGCGACGGAGAAGCTATCAGCAATGGAGTGGGTGTTACGGATGTATTCCACTAAAAAGGAATTGCCGAGTCTAACGATTTCGCGGGGGCGAACCGTACGAAGTTCGGTGTGATCGCTCATACCCGCTTCCTCAAGCTTGTCCTCCAGCAGCGCCATCGCTAGGCGGGGACCGTAGATAACAGGAATATCAAACTGCTTAAGGTGAAAGGCAATGCCGCCAATGTGGTCTTCGTGACCATGGGTCACGATCATGCCTTTAATTTTGTGGCGATTTTCTCGCAGGTAGGTCACATCGGGAAGGACGATGTTGACACCGTGCATATCCTCGGTGGGAAATGCTAGCCCTGCGTCTAGCAGCATGATCTCGTCGTTGTACTCAAAGACGCAGGTGTTTTTACCAATTTCGTGAAGTCCACCGAGGGGAATCACTTTAAGGCTAGATTCTGAGCTGTTTAGGGTCATACAAAAAGACAATTCATCCAGAAAGGGCAAACGAAAGACTAGAAACTCTAAAAATTACGAATGGATCTAAAGCCGTAGCAAATGAAGTATTAGGTAGCTTTCTACGGGTACTGGCCTACCTACAGCCAAGGCGATTCAGGTCAGACTTGGGCTGTTTAGCCGTTGTCCCTTGCGGAGCAACAGTAGAAATGACAGGTGTAGCAACGATTAGACAGAACAATTGACATAGGCATTAAATAAGGACAGATTCACTTACTAGAGAGCGTTTTTAGGTAGAGAACAGCAAATTATTTAGTTGTTGCGAAGACTTTCTAAGCGTTGAGCTAGCTCTTTAGATGTCCGAGCTAAAGCAGCTCGCGAAGCACCTGCTCAAGGGCCTGTTTGACATCATCACTAGGAGCACACAGGGGCAGACGCACAGTACCCACTTGCCAACCCTTAAGCGCCAAGGCCGCCTTTAGAGGAATGGGATTTGTTGTCAGGAAAAGCGCTTTGAACAGGGGCGTCAGCTGCAGATGGATCTGAGTTGCCGTTTTGGTGTCTCCTAGCTCAAAAGCTCGAATCATCTGCTGAATCTGATCACCGACTAAGTGGCTAGCAACGCTCACAACGCCACTAGCGCCCACAGACAGAAGGGGCAAAGTCAGAGAGTCATCACCTGAGTAGATGGCGAAGTCCGCAGGAGTTTCTCGACGAATTTGGCTAGCCTGGTCTAAGCTGCCGCTGGCTTCCTTAATCGCCACGATGTTAGGAATGTCGGCAAGCCTAACAACAGTTTCCACAGCCATATTTTGGCCGGTGCGTCCAGGAATGTTGTAGAGCATCACAGGCAGATCGGGAACTGCTTGTGCGATCGCACGGAAATGCTGGTAGAGCCCTTCCTGGGGCGGCTTGTTGTAATAAGGTACTACCTGGAGTGTACCATCTAAGCCCAATTGGCTGGCTTTGCGAGTCGCTTCTATAGCCTCGTGAGTGGAGTTGGACCCTGTTCCTGCAATGATCTTAGCGCGCCCTGAAACCGCCTGCTGCACCGTCTTAAACAGCTGATACTCCTCATCCCAAGAGAGAGTAGGCGATTCTCCCGTGGTGCCACAAACGACAAGAGCATCGCTGCCGTGGTCGACCAAATGGACAGCAAGCTTCTCGGCTACTGCGTAGTCAACGGCCCCTTCGTTTGTGAAGGGAGTTACCATAGCCGTTAAAACTCGCCCAAAATACACCACGCGTTTTCTGTCTCCCGGGTCTAGTTTGCTTTCCCGATCTAGCCTGTCCTATTGAGTCTACCCTTACCAACCAAACAGTAAGCGGCTGCTACCCACGGCATTATAACGGCATCCCCAAGGTTTACAGTAAGCTCACAGCCCAACTGGCATCATCTGACAGCAGCAAGAGAGAGCCACCACTGCTAAGCCAATAGGGCTAGACTACCCAGCTAAACAGCCGCTACGGGAGTTTTCAACCACTGTTTAGCAACTAATAGCTCAGCGATTTGAACGGCATTAAGCGCTGCGCCCTTACGAATCTGATCGCCACAGAGCCAGAGATCGAGAGCATTCGCGTGAGAGATATCTTGGCGAATCCGCCCTACCAACACATCATCCTGACCGCTGGCGTCAGTGGGCATAGGGAAGTAATTAGCTTCCCAATCTTCGACCACCTTAACCCCTGGGGCCTGTTCTAAAATAGCCTTGGCCTCGGCCGCAGCAAAAGGTTCCTCAAACTCTAGGTTAACCGCTTCTGAGTGAGCCCGCAGCACGGGAACCCGAACACAGGTTGCCGTAATTCTCAGATCAGCCGTTCCGAAGATCTTGCGGGTTTCGTTGACCATCTTCATTTCCTCCTGGCAGTAGCCCAGCTCATTCAGAGCAGAGTTGTGAGGAAACAGATTAAAGGCCAACGGGTAGGGGAAGGCTTCAGTTTGAGGCGTTTGACCATCTAGGATGGCACGAGCCTGGTGCTTGACCTCCTCCATTGCCCTAGCACCAGCCCCACTAGCAGACTGGTAAGTAGCAATTACTAGGCGCTTGACGGGCTTAACCTGATGCAGCGGCCACACCGCCAGCGACATCAAGATAGTTGTGCAGTTGGGGTTAGCAATGATGCCCTGATGCTCAGATGCTGCCTGGGCATTAACCTCGGGTACCACCAGCGGCACCTGAGGGTCCATACGAAAGGCGCTGGAATTGTCAACGACAACTGCTCCAGCCTTAGCCGCTTTAGGAGCCCACTCTCGTGAAACAGTTGCTCCTGCAGAAGCCAGCACGATATCAATACCGGCAAAGGAATTTTCGCCTAGAGCCTCAATCAGTAGAGACTCGCCTTTGAAGGAGATGTGCTTACCCGCAGACCGGGGAGAGGCCAGCAGTTTTAGCTCAGCCAGGGGGAATGAACGCTCTTCTAGCAGCGTCAACAGCTCGCTTCCCACTGCGCCCGTAGCCCCTAAAATGGCAACTCTATACCCTTGCGACAAAGCTGAAAACCTCCAAAAGCCAGTGCGAGTAGACCTCAACTCTACTACAGCTTTCTGCTAGCAGCCAGCAATGTAACAATCCCGGCAGATGTTCCCCTGTAGCGTCAGACTGCTGCGTCATTTCTAAGGGAATTTGAGGGAATTAGTTGATGAATTAGCCCAATGA
>DATNQE010000601.1:0-2733 GCA_036702895.1 Trichocoleus sp.
CTTCTTTTGATAAGAACGCTGATGTACTCGCTGCTGGTGCCAATGGGCTGGGGTGGCGTCCAAAAGATCTTTTCGGCGTACTTGAGAACCGCTAGGACTTCTTGCGCTCTGATAATCGCTCCGTAGTCGCCAATGAGGATATGTTTAAGCGTTTCCTGGTTGGCGAGCACCGGGAGGGAGCGGAGTAATTCAGTTTTGTGAGTGATCATGAATCTACCTTCTAAAGGAAAACAGGGAGGTCACTAGTGGCCCCAAGAAGGTATGAAGATGGGCACTAGGCTAAAATGAGCCCAGCGCTTCCTTTCTACCCTGATTAGATTGGGAGCGTTAGGGGGATTGGAAAGCTTCCACCCTTTCCAGTCCTCCGTCTAGGCTCTCCCTGCATCTAAAACGGTATCAGAACTGCCAGGGGAGTTCAACCGTATTTCAAGACAGTGTGTTTCTAGCTATTTTGTAATACTTGATTGATGCGGCCTCTAGTTGCACTGAGTGCCTGTTGATTGATGCTTGGGGTACTTTTTTGGAGTGCGATCGCATCTCATTGCTTTTGCAAGGCCATAATTGTTTTCAACCTGGGATTAACCACACTAAAAGCAAACGAAGCACTCTCTTGGGAGTGCTTCGTTTGTCTAATAAAAGATTGGCTCAATCAATAGCTGAGGGATGTGACTGAACTTAGTAGATGCTGTCAACGCCCAGCTCATTAGCCAGTGCTTGCTGCAGGTTCGGGGGCAGCAGAACACGGTTAACAGCGTGGATTACGCCGTTGCTGGCCTGCACATCGGGCTGTACAACGCTAGCGTTGTTCACGATCACCCGATCTGGAGCAACGCGTACGGCTAGGCCGCCGCCTAGGGTGCGCACAAGGCCCGTGGTGATGTCGCTGCTGGTGATTTCCCCGGAGGCAACGTGATAAGTCAGCACTTGACGCAGCAGGTTCCGATTTTCAGGCTGGAACAGAAACTCAATGGCACCTTCCGGTAGCTCTGCAAAGGCAGCATCGGTGGGAGCAAACACGGTGTAAGGGCCGTCGCCCGACAGTGTGTCAGTCAGGCCAGCGTACTGGATAGCCTGGGTCAGCGTGTTGAATGAGTCGTTGGTGTCAGCCAGCTCAACGATGGTTTGGTCAGTGGTAGCGGTGGTTCCTGTGGTTGGAGCAGTAGTTTCGGACGCGCCAGGAGCCGGGGTTGTGCCGGGATCAGCAGCTGGATTTTGGGGCGCAGTGGGGCTGCCAGCGCCAGGAGTAACGCCGGGAGCGGTGCCCGGTGCTGCATCTGGAGATGTCTCGGTGGGGTAAACCGGAGCGGGGGCTTGGGGAGAGGTCGTTTGTGCGATCGCAGGGGCACCCATCAGGGCTCCTGCACTCAGAACGCCAGCTAGGGCAACCAGCCGGTTGATTTTCTGTGTGAAGAGAGCAATTTTCATGGTGATTCTTGGCTAAACAGCTTTAGTTGTTGGGCAGAAGACAGCCGGCAACAGCCGACGGATAGGGCTGCTGGGCTATACCTACTGGGCAACAGTCCGCAGGCAATCGTCGCCGAAAGGGCACCAGACAACTTCATGAAGTTTAGTGAACCGCTTTAGACTCGACCCTCCTGCTTTTGAGGGAATAAATATCCCTTTGAGGCACCGCATTAGTCCTCCTAATGACCGTTGATCGGGAGGTTCCCTACCTCTAGCGCTTAGATTTATTAGCTCATCTTGAGTGCTTGAGTATGCCTAAAGAGCAGCAATACGCACCTCTGCGGCAGTTCGTCAGGCTGGGCTAGCGCAAGGGCCAACCGGGCATACTTTGGATGCAGACCTGCAAGAGAGTTTTGCTATTAAGAGGTGCTGCTATGACTCCGCCTCAATCCAAAATTTATGTTGGTAAGGCAAACCAACGCTCGGCTTGGCTAGCGGTAAATCTCGGTATCGTGCTGCCGGGGCTAGGCCATATTTACGCAGGCGCGATCGCAAAGGGAGTGACTGTTGCGATCGCAGTGCTTTCGCTCCTGCTGTTCATAGCCTGGTCAATCTTTAGCGGCAGCGGCAACACCCTAACCGGCCTCTTGCTTTTGCTGCCGACCGTAGCGCTGTATCTAGGCAGTTTGCTGGGGGCTTATCGCACCCTGTCTTCCGCCTCCGAACCGCTCACGTTAAACCAGCGCGGGTCTAAGGATCCCTGGTATGCCGTATTTCTCAGCCAAATTTTGCCGGGACTAGGCCACCTCTACCGCCAGCAGGCTATTAGCGGGGGTCTCTTTTTGCTTGCTGGAATCGCTACTGCTTGGGGAGCCAACTTTCAGCCCCGGCTGCTGCCCCTGCCGCCGCTCATCTGGGCCGCTGCCTGCATCCATCTCTATTTGGGTATGACGCCAAAGCGATCGCGGCAGTGGGGGCTGCTGGCGCTGCTGCTGGTCGGGCTAGTGAGTAGTCGCTTAATGCTAGGCTCGGTGCCGCTGTTGGTGCGCCATTCCTTAGAGCAGTGCATTGTGCCCAGCGAATCGATGCTGCCAACCCTAGAGGTCGGCGATCGGCTATTTGTGCGACAAAACTCGGAATACCAGCCTCAACTGGGCGATGTCGTAGTTTTTGAAGCGCCTACCGCCGCCGTTACTGTGCTCAAAACGGCTCCCGGCAGCCTCATGGTTAAGCGGGTCTTCGGATTGCCAGGACAGGAAATCGCTGTGCAGGCTGGCCAGGTTTGGGTTGACGGCCAAGCTCTCGCTGAGCCCTATCTAAAAAGCCCTC
>DATNQE010000616.1:0-2652 GCA_036702895.1 Trichocoleus sp.
GGTACGCACCCAACGGCCCTCGGCATCACGCCGGACCGCGATTACGCCAATGCCCAAATCGGTCAAAGCCGCTTCGCAAACCGTCAAAATTTTAGCTTTGAGCGGGTTGATGGCCGAAAGGGCAAAGGCATCAATGCCGTCCTCCCCAGCAGCTTCAACAGCTGCCTTAACGTCCTCCAGAGGCAAGGCTCTGCCCATAACGGTTTCGTAAGCGTCCATCCAGGCAGTGGCGCTGATGTACTCAAAGTTAACCGTTAGGTAGCCTTCCCCAGGCTTCGTTTCTACCAGCGAAATATAGTCGTTGTTGTAGCCAAAGTGGGAATCGCCTACCGCATCCCCCCAAGCCGCGATGATGTCGTAGGTATACCCCTCGGGCAGCACTAGGTCGTCCTGAACAACAAAGCGGCTGTATTCGCTCACCTGCTTATCCTGGGCAATGCCCATGCTGGTTACCGGCATGGGCGACTTGACCGGCTTAAATGCTAGTTCGCTGCTGGCAGAGGCGACCTGGGTGCGCCAGGGTTCACCACTCTGGCTGCCGTTGGTCAAACTGCCCAGCGACACAGTGCCTGCAGTCGCTCCCAAAAACATCAAAAACTGTCTGCGTTTCAGGCTCATAATCCTCTCGTTCAAGTCCCCTCTACAGGTGTTTTGCAGCCGTTTGTCCAGGCCCCAACAGCAAACGCCGATGGGCACTACCCTACCGGCGTTAACGTGTATTTACAAAAGCTAGGGGGTATAGATTAAGGCCAGTTAATCCCCGTCTTAAAGGATCTATAACCTTAGGTTGAAAAACGCTTTCCTTCTGGCTGATGTCACTTAAGGCTACAGATAATAAGTAGGCTACGGCACTGGCACCGTTTCGAGCACCCGTTTAATCAGCACGGTAGCTGAGTGGTTTCCAGCGGGAATCAGACGGTGGGCCAGCACATAGGGGGCTAAGTATTTAGCATCATCTGGAATGGCGTAGTCCCGGCCCTCGATAAAAGCTAGCGCCTGCACCGCCCGGTAAAAAGCTACGCTGCCTCGAGGGCTAACGCCCAAAGTAATGGACTCGGCGCTGCGGGTGTAGCGCACCAACTCTAGAATGTAGCGCTGCAGCGATTCCTCAACCCGAACTTGGGCACACTGCTGCTGCAGCTGCTGCACCTCTGCCAAAGTAATGCAGGGCTGCAAGGATCTGGGGCTCATGCCCGTCTCTAACTGCTGCAGCATCCGCAGTTCCTCTTCAGCCGAAGGATAGCCCAGGCTAAAGGAGAGGGCGAAGCGGTCCATTTGGGCTTCTGGCAGAGGAAAAGTGCCCTGGTACTCCACTGGGTTTTGGGTAGCAATCACAAAGAAGGGATCGGGAACCGGCCGAGAAACTCCGTCAAGGGTAACCTGGTGTTCCTCCATTACCTCCAGGAGGGCTGACTGGGTGCGGGGCGTTGCCCGGTTGATTTCGTCTGCCAGCAGTACGTTGGTAAACACAGGCCCAGGCATAAACTGAAACTCGCCTGTGCTGGGGTTCCAGATGTTGGTGCCGGTCACGTCGGTCGGCATCAGGTCTGGGGTGGACTGGATGCGCTGAAACGAGCCGTCTAGGCAACGCGACAGGGACTTGGCCAGCAGCGTCTTGCCTACGCCGGGCACATCTTCAAGCAGCGCATGGCCACCCGAGAACAGGGCTACCAGCACCAGGCGGATGGCGTCTGACTTACCCACAACGGTCTTGTTGAGGTTTTTGTAGAGCGTCTCAATGCGATCGCGCGTCTGACTTGAAGCAAACGCCTGGGGAGCAGGTGCAGTCATGGGCATCCTAGCGGAGGTCTTAGGCTTATCATGCCCTGGACCGCAGCAGATTGCCCACTTTCTACGACTTACCCTGGGCCACTCTAAACAGCCAAAGCCGCGTCGCAATCGGCCTGGATCTGTCGCTTGAGGCTATCAAGGGAGTCAAACCGCTTTTCTGGGCGCAAAAACGTATCTAGGGTAACTCGCAGAGTTTGCCCGTAGAGATCCCCTGACCACTGCAATAGATGCACTTCAATCGTCTGGGTTGTGCCGTCTACTGTCGGCCGATTACCAATGTTCATCACCCCAGGAATAAAGGGCCTGGCGTCGCCCTGAACCCCAAACACCCGCACGCTGTAAACACCGTTGCGGGGCAGGAATTTTTCTGGAGGAACCTTTAGATTGGCGGTAGGAAAGCCAATGGTGCGGCCTAGCTGCTGGCCCTGCACGACCCGGCCGGTAAGACCGTAGGGCCGCCCTAAGAGCTGCTTGGCGGTAGCTAAGTCAGCACTCTCTAGAGCTGCTCGAATACGGGAGCTGCTGATGCGATCGCAGCCGGCCTGCTTTAGGGGAACCACCGTCACCCCAATGCCCCAACGCTGGGCCAGGGTTTGCAGGTCTTCAATGCTGCCGGAGCGCTGCCGCCCAAAGCGAAAATCAATGCCGACGCTGAGGTGTTGAGCCTGCAGGTGCTGCACCAGCACCAGCTCCACAAACTGCTCTGGGCTGAGGTTCGCCAGCTCCCGACTAAAGGGCAACAGCACCAGCTGGTCCACACCCATTTCCTTAAGCTGGAGCGCCTTTTCATCAATGGGCGTGAGCCAGGGGCGAGATTTACCGGAGAAATACTCTTGAGGATGGGGAAAGAACGTCAGCACC
>DATNQE010000625.1:0-3458 GCA_036702895.1 Trichocoleus sp.
GGGGCCTTCCCCCGGACCCCGCTACTGGGGGGAACAAGCTTCCCCCAAACCCCCTCGCAAGGGCGCAATGGTGGGAAGCGATAGGCAGTTCGGTGATCCTGATACTTATTGGCTAAGACCGGCTCGATAAACAGGAGAACTCCCGAAAACAGAAGGACTTAAACGCCTCTCTAGAGCCTGAATGAACCAACGAAGCAATGCCGATGGTGGGGGATTTCTATCGGAGGAGGTTTGGAGGGCGCGCCCGCCCTCCATCCGGGGGGTTTGGGGGGCTGCCACCCAAGCAATAATCTCCGCAACTAAGAGAGCGCAGCAACTTCAAGACTGCACAACGCTCTCCTCCTACCCTCGATAAGACACTCATCCTTCTGAAACGCGGCTATCCCCTTCCCCGAAACGGGCGCTAATACTGACTTCAGGGCAGTTGGCGCGGTTCAAACTTGCTTCCAGAAAGGGTTGAGGAAGTGCTGGGAAATATACCTTTTTATCCCCGCCGGCTACATCCCTAGATCGAGGGTTGAGACTGGCCCAGTTCGGTACAACAGGTGAGACAGCACACGATGTTTCTCGCCCTGCTGCCCTGTTGTCGCTGTGCGTTGACAGTTTGGGCCAGGGACAAGCGGAGGAATTCCCATGGCTTTAGAACATCGGCCTTCAAGCGTCTTTTTGAGCTTAGCCGGACCCAGCTCGGCTGGTAGCCCCGTTGGTAGCCCCACTGGTAGCACTAGTGGGGACGCCGGTCCCAACATTCACACCAATCCGTTTAACCCCGATTTGGCTGGGCCCCATGCCAGCCTGCATTCAGAAGTTCCCGCGGTGACTAAGCCGCTGTCTCACGGCAGCGGTACCTATATAGCGCCGCCGATGAACTCTGCTGAAGAAAAGCGAGTTTTTGGCATTTTTCTTGACCGCATTAGCTTAGAAGCTGCTTTGGCTGCCCTCCGGCAGACTCAGTTTCCCGTGCATCAGCTGTCTGTCATGGTTCGAGAAGATCACCAGAGCGACTTGATCAGTGCGTTTACCCATGGTGACAGCCGTAACTATGGCACTGCCACCGCCGGAAACCCTGAGGGTGCTGCTTCGGCGGTGGCGGTTTTGACCCGCGTGCCTCTGCCTAGCGGCACTGTGGCGATGGTGTTGGGTCCCGATTCAGAGCGATTGGCTAAAGCCGCAGCCAGTGAGCAGGTTGTCACCGATGCCGATGTGCTGCAAGGTCTGAGCTTAGCCACCGAGCCTGCTCAGCTCTACAACCGCCACCTGCACCAGGGCGCTTATTTGGTAACGGCCCGGGGGGACCAAGTAGATCTGCTGTCGGCAGCTATGACCCTAAGCCAGCACGGACTGCGGGACTGGGGTATCTACGATTTGCAGTACGCTCAGCCGTTAACTCAGTCCGCGTAAAGCTTGCCGCTGGTGGGTCTGCAGGAGTCATTTTCGCTTTAGAAGCTTAAAGAAAGTTTGGTGTGTCGGTTCCGTTCAAGATAACCCGTTGAAACAACCTATTGATAAGGATTTGGGAGGTTTAAGTGAAGCTAATGCGATACCTGCGATCGGTTTTGGTCGCCCTTTGTCTGAGTCTGACTCTGTTAACCAGCGTTGCCTGCGTGGCTGCGCCCCCCGACCAGGCTACCCTACCCGCTGAAAACACTTACAGTCAGCTAGAGCGAGGCGACACCGCTGCCGGACAAAACTTTGGCAACTGGGTGGTTAAAACCGCTAATGGGTTGGTTCAGGATGCCTACGTGCGCGATAACGACAAGCTAGGCGTTGTAATTGACTCCAGCGTGAAACCAAAGGAAGTGCGCCCACTGGCCCGCTCTCTGGTGCAGGGCTTCCATAACAACTTCCCCAACCGCGATTTGTCGGTGCTGGTGTATGCCCCCGACAAGAAGCTGATTTTGACCGCTAACTACAGCAAAGACAGCGGCCAGATTCACTACCAGTAATTCAGCAAGCCCCTCGTGCAGGATTCTTACGTGAATCTCTATGCAAACGAGGGCGCTGGGTCTGAGCCGACCCACGTGAATCCAGGATTTTCATCAGTAGCACCCACTCGAAAAAGCTGTAAATAGGAGTTTTGTAATGCCGAGCAGTGATGACTACAAACGGCAGATCATGAAAGATTTGGCGGGTGGTAACGTCGAATCCCTTGACCAGAATCCTCCGGCTGCGCCCGGGCATGAGTACGACAACTTTGACGACTTTGCCCATCGCTCCTCCCGCGACGAACGGCGTCAGGCCTTTGGCCGAGCTTTCCACCCCAGCCGTATTCCGGCCAATGAGATGGAGCCCGACCTGCGGCAGGCTATTGCCAAGATCAAGCCCAACGAGCGTGACGATGTCGCCCGCGAGTTTTTTAAGCACCTGAAGCAGCGAGGTCTGAGCGATCGCGATCTGCAGCCGCAGCTAGGGCTCTCTAGCCGCAACCCTAACCACATGACTGCGGATGACGTGTCTAAGCTCGCCACCTTCACCTACCACAATCATCCCGACATCTTCCAAGAAGTGCTGGCTGATCAGCCTGCCATACTGAAGTTCCTCAGCAACCCGCTGGTGGGCGCCGCGCTCGGTGCGATCGCATCCCGCTGGATGGGTCGTCGTTAAGTCGGTTGTATCTTCCCTAAAATTTGATTCGCTAGAGTTTGATGTTAAGGCGCTGCTGGGCAGCGCCTTTTTATTGCCCCTGCTTTGCAGCTTGCATTCCTGCCCCGTCAGCGAAACGCCCTAAAGGGCACTAGAGGGCGCTTACCAGCGGCCACGTACTGAGAATAAAGACGACTACCGCCACAATTGCCAGCAGACCATCGATCAGGTTGCCCAGCAAAGATCCCACCACCGTGCCGATGCTGGCTTTGAGGGCAACCTTAGCCTTGGACTGCCCCTCCACCGGCTGCCGGGTTAAATACTCGCCCAAAAAAGCCCCGATAAACGGCCCCACCAAAATGCCTAAGATTGGCCCGCCCAGCGGCAGCGCTGGCAGCAGCCCCACAGCACCCGCTACCAAGCCAATGATGGCCCCGATTTGGCCCCATTTACTTGCGCCAAACTGCTTGGCGCCCCAGTAGGCCGCCAGCACCTCAATTACCGCGCTGGCAATCAACAGCGCAAAGACGATAACAATCGGCCAGCCAATGCCCGCAAACTGCGTTGCCACCGCCCACACCAAAATTGCTCCCAGCACCAGGCTAGAGCCGGGCATCCCCGGGATAATTTCTCCCACCGCCCCGACCAGCATTACCGCCACCAAGATCCAGTACAGCGCTACATAGTCCATGCTCAATTCGCTCCTCTGCCAGGGGCATTCAATACTTGGCTTGACTTGGCTTAATTCCCTGCAGGCAGGCGAGGCTGCACTGCTTCTTGAAACGTCTGTTCCCCTTCTTCTAGCGCAGCGGGCACTCCCTGGGGATAGGTCTCGGCAATCAAGGCTTCGAGGCGCTCAATGCGGTTAGCCGGGT
>DATNQE010000645.1:0-5906 GCA_036702895.1 Trichocoleus sp.
TCCCAATGACGTTTTGCGATACCTTCAGCGCTACCGCAAGCCAGCACCTTGACACGCTTAGGTCCATACAGCTCGCGTCGAGCTAGCTGAGAGGTTTGAGAGAAATGGGGTGTAGGGATTGCGTTCCAACCAGGGATTTCACCCCTGCACCCCGTCCTAATTCCAGGAGCTATTGCTGTCGGCTTCACGTTTAGGATGCTGGGTTTCCGGGTTCTCCTGTCAAGGGCCGCGAGAGACTCACTGGCAGGCTGGGTTAGGGGCCTGAAGCCGCTTCAGACGAACCTGGTGGTCGTCGGCACCGCTCACAACCAGGAGGTGGGAATCTACAGCTTTGATATCGACACTGTTGAAGTGAGTATTTGCCTGCTGAACGGCCTGCCCCTGGAGATACTTAGCCAGCCGGCGCCCCTGCTTCGTCAGGGGCCACAGCATTACCCGGCCATCATCGCTGGCGCTGGCCAAATAGCAGCCGTTGGCGCTAAAGGCGACATCGCGAACGGGAGCACCTTGGGGGAGTTGCCACTGGTCGAGGACGGTACACGGGGCGCTCTGGTCGACACATTGCGACAGGTCCCACACCATGACCCGGCCCTGGTTGTCGGCAGTGGCCAGCCGGTAAGGAGTTTGCTCAGCTGTAGCCAGACTGGTGATGTAGTCATCCTGTCCACCAGGAGGGTAGTCCACCGGGTAGGGAGCGAGTTTAGAGCTGCCCTGAGCGTCGGGCTCAGCCGATGCTGCAGACCGTGGATTTTCAGCTTGTGACCAGTCCCAGAGCAGCAGCTTGTTATAGCGCCCTGCGATCGCAAGCATTGGGTCATCTGCCCCCACCAGAGCAATGTCGTAAATGGCCATTTCGGGAATGGCCAGGGTCTGCGCCGGCTGCTGCGGAGTGGTCTCACCGGCATCTGGGCCAACATACCACTGGCTCACCAGTCCGCTGCCGTATCCACTAAAGAGGTAGCGAGCATCCGCCGTTGTGGTCAGGGCCATTACCCGATCGTCCAGGTCATTCTGGCCTTCGGTCTGGTTAATGAAGGAGCGCAGCGGTTTGTCCGGCTGGCGCAGCAAATCCCAAATTTGAACCTCGCCATTTTCCAACCCCACCATGAGCTGGTTGTTGTCCACCCGGCGGTATTGGGACACCCGCACCGCCTTATCAAGCCGGATAACGTCGCCAGTCGCGTGCAGCCCCCAACGGCCCACCTGCCACTGACGTAGGGTCTGATCGGTAGACCCACTGACTACCTGAGTGCCAACGCCGTTGAACTGCACGGTGCTGACCAACTGCCGATGCTGCTGGCGATAGGTCTGCAAAAATGAGAGACCTGCGATCGCACCCACCCCTACCAAAATCGCCAGTAGCTGCAGCCAGCGGGGAATAATCGGGGCGACCTGAACCTGCAGCGTTTCGGCATCATTCTGCAGCTCTAAGCGGGGGTCGTCCAAGCGCGTCTGCAGATCGATCCAGAGCGTTCTGACCCAGCCGAACCAGGGGCGATCGACCTGAATAGTAGTGCTCACGGTCTGCGACTGCCCCGGATTGAGAGCGGCCACCTCCGGTTCAAACTGGACGCGATACAGCTCCTCCACCTCAGACTCAGCAGCGGCAGGAACCGCAGCAAGGTGCAGGCTGTTTCTCAGGTTGCTGTGGTTCTCCAGCCGAAGCTGGGTCTGGGCGGTGTTAGCGTGCCGATTGGGGAGCCACTGGCGGCGGGGAGGAACGCGCAGCAGGGTATCCTCTACCACTACCTGGAAATAGCCCAGGGGCAAAACCTTTAAGGTTCCTGACGCAGTGGCAGAGTCACCGTTGTCATCAACCACCAGCACCTGGAAGGGATAGGTTTGACTGGCGCTGAGGGAAAGATCTTCCGGGATTTGGCAGGCGAACACGACATCATGCCATCGGTTCGGCAACAGGCGCAGCCGGTTAGAGCTGCCGTTTACCAGCCAAGCATCCAGCCCGGGACAGGCAACATCCACATTAATCGGGTTGCGGTTGCGGTTGTAGAGGCGAGCGGGAATGTCTATCCGCTGCCCAGGATAGTCCTGAAACCGCTGCGTCGGTAGCTGCACCTCGAAGGCGACTACCCCCACCCCTGGCTCAACCCGCAGCCGCAAAACGTGGCGTTCCTCCGACTGCAGCTCAGGAGAAATGATGCGTAGGGTAATGTTGGCCAGCCCCACAAACCCCGGCAGAGGCGTATCTACAATACTGACCGTGTAGGTGCTGCGGGTACCGGGGGGCACCTTGGACGATGACATGGGCAGCAGCTGATACCAGCGGCGGCGCGGGTGGCCCTCGTCGCCAGTGGCAGACAGCAAAATATGAAAGCTGGCCTGCTGGTCGCTGCTGTTAACAACCTCAACCTCAACCGTGGCGACAGACTGCCCCGGCTTGAGCGTGAGGTCGGTTGCCGAAATTCGACTTTGAATGACGCCGACAACCATAAATTACCTCTGCTGCATCTCGCGAATCACCCTGGCTTTTTGCTGCAGGGCCTGAAGCTCAGACAAGTCCAACGACCGCCGCAAATCGGGGAGGGGAGCGCGCAGCCGCAGGTACTTGAGCTGTTCCTCCAGGCTCTCTTCCCGCTCGGTGATGATCTCGGCCATTTCTGAGAATACCCCCGCAAACTGGCCGATCTCGTCTTCGCGCTCGGTCAGGTGCTCGATGTCGGCTCGGCTAAATCGCTGAGCCTTGACCGCAACCGCCGCCCGATGCAGCTGCAAAATGGGAGACGCAATCCAGCGGGCGACCAGCACGCCCAGCCCCACCGTAATTACCAGGACAGCGGCAGCAAAAATGGCGGTAATCGCGTTCTGAGTCCGCAGAGGCCCGGTAAAGTCTTGGGTGGGAATGACGACTACAATTAGCCAGTTCAGGCCTAGCTGATCCTGCAAAGGCCGCGCAGCGATGAACATACGCTGGCCGTCGATCTGGCTGGTGATGCGAATGTTGTCCTGAATCAGGGACAGATCGCCGTAGTCCTGCAGCAGGTCGGCGGCGGCTCCGCTAATCATGCTCTCAGGGCTATCAAACGCAGAGATGCGGTTGACTTCTTCAGGCTCCTGAGCATTTCCCGAGGGCTGAGCCTGAATCGTATCGCCCAGGGAGCTCGCGACCAGCAGGCCGTTTTGCTCCATGATGAACACTTCGCCCGTTTTGCCCACCTCCAGGGTTTCCAGGAAGCGGTTCATTTCCCGCAGAAACATGTCCGCTCCCAAAACGCCGACCAGCTGATTCTTAGCGTCATAGATGGGGTAGGCGGCGGTGATCAGCAGCTCTTTAGCGGTAAAGCCCAGATAGACATCGCTCCAGATGGGCTGCTTGGCTGCGATCGCACGCTGGTACCAGGGTCGCTGCCGGGGGTCGTACTCATAGTCGCGCGACGGGGTTGTGGCCTGTTCGCCCTGCTCATTCACCGTGTATTGGTAGGCCCGGCCGCTAGTCTCTTTTCCCGAGTACACGACGAAGCGCTCGCCCTTCTGAATGCGGCTGCCGACAAAGTGCCCCTGTTTATCCCCAAAGTAGACGTAGTTAGTGGCATCAGCAGCCTGGAGCTGATTGGTGAAGTAGCGCCCCCAGTTCTGCCGCTGCTGCAGGTCTAGCTCGCCCGACTCAATCGCGCTGGCGTTGATCCGGTTGATCAGCAACGCCTCGTCCATCAGCCCGGTCAGCTGATCCTGAATGCGGTTTGTAGTGCTCTGCATCAGGTCTTCTGAGAGCTGATTGACGGAACGACGACCGTAGTAGACCGACAGGCTGCTGATTACTGCGATCGCAACGACCAGAGGCGTGACAATCAGGATGGGAATGGTCTTGCGAATGGAAAGGGCTGTCATGGATCGACCAGGATGGGTGAGCGGTAGGGTGAGCGTTGCCCCAGTGTCGTTGGGCGCTCTAACGCTGAGAAATCTGCTGCCGCAGCCAGGCAGACTTCTTGCGCAACGCCTCGTAATAGGCCATTTCTAGGCCCGTAGCCTGCGGGTTGCCCGCCTGCATTTGAGCCTGTAGGTGGGCGATTTGGCTAGACAAGGCCTGCTCCCGTTCGCTGGTACCCTGGGCCATCTCTTGCAGCACCTGCGCCAGCTGTCCAACGTCATCGCCTCGGTTCGCCAGAGCGTCGAGCCGCTGCAGATCGGCCGGTTCTGCTGGGTGGGTCTGCAGGTTTTGTGCGATCGCGGCCAGGGCGTGAATCGGCTGTTTTACCCGCCGCCCCAGGTGATATCCCAAAAAGGCTGCTGACCCGGCTAAAACCAGCGAAAAGAGAGCACTACGAGCCAGTTCGGCGGCCTCTTGTGAAACCTGACCCGCGGGCTCCGCTTCAGGAGCGCCTGTTGCCAAAGCCCCAGCGCCTTGATTTGGCAGGGAAGGAGCGGAGGAAACACCGCGATTGGCTGCGATCGCGGGGGCTGCCTGAAGCGTGAGCGCCACAGCTAGAGACAGCGGCATGACCCAAAAGCGGAGGCTAGGCTTTGAATATTGCAGCTTCATGGCTGCCGCTCCTGCAGCGTGGGCTGTTGGGCCTGCACCAGCTGCTGCCGTCGACTCGCTTGATAGAGAATATTGATGCCCAACTCCTGAGATGCCCGCAGGGTAGCGCGGTCTAGGGGCTGGTCAAACTGCTGGCTCGTCCAGGCAGCCGACAGGGGACCGATTGCCAGCACAACCCCCTCCCAGGCCAAAAGGTGCAGCGGGCCGGTGGGCAGCTGGGGCAGAGCGTCGAACAGAAAGGGCTGGCTGGTCAAAGCAGAGGTTGTAGGGGAGACAGTGGGGTCAGACAGGAGCTGCTGAACCGGCTGAGCAATCTGCTGAATCTGCGCCTGCAGAGCCGCTTCGCAGGCGGCCTGCTCTGCCCTCAAGTCCTGGCGCATGGTGGCTAGCCCGCTCTCGGTGTCGATGTCCTGCAGGTCAGCAATGGCTTTATGCAGCTCAGTCCGTACCGTGTGGAGGGTGCTGAGCCGAAGCAGGCCCTCCTCCGTGTCGGCATACTCAATCAGCAGGGTGCTGCCCTGCGCGATGTGCTGCTGCAGGAGCATTCGCTGGGCGTCTGTCAGAGCCAGGACTGTGCTGTAGGGAAGCACCAGCACCGTGCAGGTCGATGCGCTAGCGGCCGCTGGAAGACGATTGCTGGAAGATGCGGCGGTCAGGGTAACGGTCTCTACAGCAGCAGGTCCCGCCATTGAGGGATACAGAGCCTCAATAGACTGGAGCAGGGCCGTCAGGCGCTGACGCAGAGGTGTACCAGATGAATCCGAAAGCTGGTCAATCAGGCCAACTCGAAGGGCGTGCTGAGGGCGCGATCGCACCTGCTGACGGTGGCGCAAGTCTAGCTCGTGGGCAGTAGGGTTGAGTACCTGGGCCGCCTGCTGCAGTGGCTCCCAATTTTGCCTCAGCTCAATGCGGCAGAGTTCAACCTCATCGGGGTCTGGCGGTGTGGTGCGCTCGTTGATGCGAAATTCTTCCTTCACCACGTCCGCTGGCAGACTGGCCCACTGCTTGGTGCGAGGGTTGACGTAGGCCAACACTACATAGACCGTAACCGGCTGATCAATCACCTCGGACGTAATGCGAAAGCTCGTCGGCGCATCCACCACGATGGGGTTGCCCGCCCAGTCGATCGCCATCCCCGGCTGAATTTCAACCCAGCGGGCATCGCGCAGCTCCGATGGCACCGTTTCTGGAGCCGGAATTACCCGTACCCCCAACCCGCAGACAATCCCCGGCTGCTGCAAAGACTGGTAGTGCAGGTTTTGCCGGTGTTGGTAGTAATGATGGGCCTGCCACCAGCGCTCAGCGGTCAGGAGCAGCCCGTTGGTGACGTAGAGCAGCTGCAGCGGCTCTAAATCTGGCATAGGGGAGGTACTTTGGGCAGGGCTCATGGCGTTGGGGTAATAAATAAGTC
>DATNQE010000660.1:0-4696 GCA_036702895.1 Trichocoleus sp.
CGGGCCTGCACCTCATGCAGATAGACATCGGGCAGCCCAAGCGCTGTTTCAGCCGCCTGCTGCAGGGCTGCAAAAATGCCGTAGTCGAGGTTGGTCTTGAGCGTTCTTAGCCCTTGAATAATGTGGCGGTTGCCAACCACAAAGCCAACTCGCCATCCGGCCATGTTGTAGGTTTTGGAGAGGGTGTGAAACTCTACTCCAATGTCCTTACCACCAGGAATTTCTAGCAGGCTAGTGGGCTGGTAGCCGTCAAAAGCTAGCTCGGCATAGCAGAGGTCATGCACCAGCAGAATGTCGTACTTACGGGCAAAGGCCACCACGTCCTCAAAAAATTCGCGAGGAGCCGTGGCCGCTGTGGGATTGCTGGGGTAGTTGAAGAACAGCGCCTTGGCCCGCCGCGCAACATCCTCAGGGATTGCGCCGAGGTCAATCAGCCAGTCATTCTCGGGGGTGAGATGGAGATGGTAGATCTCGCCCCCTGCGATCGCAGGACCTCGAAAGTGAGCTGGGTACGCAGGCGTTGGCACGAGCACCAGATCGCCGGGGTTGATGTAGGCCATTGCCAAGTGGGTTAGGCCCTCCTTGGAGCCCAGCAGGGGCAGTGCCTCCCCATCGGGGTCAAGCTCAACGCTGTAGCGCCGGTGATACCAGCTGGTAATCGCTTTGCGGAAACTTGCTGTGCCTTCAAAGGGCGGATAGCCATGGTGAGCAACATTTTCAAGGGCGACCTTAGCAGCCTCAACCACAGGCTCTGGGGTCGCTCCATCGGGGTTACCCATGCCTAAGTCAATCAGGTCAAGCCCCTGCTCCCGGGCGCGGGCCTTGAGCTCATCAAGGCGGGCAAAGACGTAGGGAGGCAGCGCTCGCAGCCGCTGGGCCGGTTGAATCCAATCCAGGGTCATGGGGTCACCTCCGAAGCTAGGTGGGAAAGGTCTGAGTGGGTTGTAGCCTGGGACAACGGACGCATTTCGGGCGCCAAGGTAGACACCATCGCCGCCATTAGCCCTTCAGGGGCTACCGTAAAGGGCAGATGGTGGATGTCTGAGCCCTCCCGACAGGCAAACTCGGCGGCCTGCCGCAGCTCGGCCAGGGAAATTTCGCCCAGGCTCAAATCATCTAGAGTTTTGGGTAGCCCCATCTGGCTATAAAACTGAATCAGCTGCTGGCGGGCAGTCGTCGCTAGGCTGTTGAGCGTGTTTTTGGGACCCATTTCCTCCAGGCGCAGCTGCACCAGAATGCCGTAGGCCACCTTCTCGCCGTGCAGCGCCCCGTGGCTGGCAGTCAGCTGAGTCAAGCCGTTATGCACAGCGTGAGCAGCCACGGTACGGCATTGAGCCCCGCCCAAGCCGCCAATGACGCCTGCTAACAGCACCGATGCATCGACAACCTCGCGCCACTCAGAGCCGCCAGGGTTCTGTAGAGCAGCTGCCGTTTTTTGAAAGAGAATGTCCCGCAGAATTCGGGCCTGCTGCACCGCAGCAATGATCAGTGCCTGCTCAGAAGCGCCGCTGCTAACAGAGGCTTCGTACCACTTCGCCAGGGCGTCACCTACCCCAGAGATCAAGGTGCGCGGTGGGGCCGTCAGTACCAGGTCGTAATCCAGAATCAGAAGATCGGGGCAGCGCGGCAGAGGCACGTCGTAGAGAAAAGCGCCCTGATCAGAATAAACGTTGGAGAGGGCCGTCCAGGCTGCACAAGTAGCCGCCGAAGTTGGGATCGTAACGACGGGCAAGCCAAGCTGATAAGCCAGCAGTTTGGCTGTATCAAGGGCTTTCCCGCCGCCTAAGCCAATGACCACATCGGCCTGATGCGCTCTAGCCGCCGCCGCCAAGGCAGACAGCGCCGACTCGCTGCAGTCAGTGCGATAGGAAGCCTGCTCTACTGCTAGTTCTGCTAGGGCAGGCTGAAGAAACGAGGCAGCAGCCTGCAGTGTGCGATCGCCCCCGACCAGCAGGGGACGCTGACCCAGCTGTGCGATCGCATCGTGCGACTGAGCCAAAATGCCAGCCCCACGCATTACCCGCGCTGGAGCAACGGCAAGCACAGGCAAAGTATCAACGGTCATAGGCGTTTGGTGAGTTGGCGTAGGTGAATTTAGGACTGGGAGGAGAGCTGCTCTAGCGCTTCGTGGTTGACGGTAATCGTCAAGTTTTCGCCCGTAGTGGGATCGGGTATTGGCTGCACCTGACCGACATAGAGCAATCGGGAAATGCCGGGTTCTTCGTGAACAATGAACCGGGCTCGGATAGTCGGCACTCGAGCCGCAGAGCCGAGGCGGTAGGGTTTGAGCAGGTTGCTAGCTGCTTGCTCAAGCGTGGCTCTCAGTTCTGTTTCTGTGATGGCCTGAGGAATGGTGATAACGATCTTGTCAGCACCTGAATCAAAGACTGTGGAATAGGGCACTGCGCCAGGGATCACCGATCGGGAGAAGGGCTCGAAGCTCAGCCCAAACAGCCCGGTGGTGAGCACGGCAGCAAAGCCAGTAGCCCCTACTAGGCGAAACCGCAGTCCCCATTTAAAGACAAAGGCCAGAACCGTAATGCCTGCCAGCGTTAGGGTGGCAATGCCAGCCCATTTTGTAACTTCTAAAAACTCCTCTGGAGTTGTCATAGTGAAATGATACTGATAGATCTTTCAGGATAACTTACTCGAGATCGACTTCGAGATTAGCTGAAGACAGTGCCCACGAGCAGACCTACTGTTTGGTTAAAATTCCCAGACTAGGTCAACAGGTATCGAGTAAATCTGGGTGTTGACAGGTCAATTATGAATGCGATCGCAGCAGTCTTTGTGATCCTATCAGCAGAGCTGCGTCCCTAAGCGCTCCGTTTTGGTTGGGGGCGCTACCGCTGTCCAAGCAAACCTCACCCAGGCCAGAAAAAATTGGGCATACTGGTCGAGTAAACCTGCCAGTCTAAAGGTTCTCTACCCGTCCCAAGGGAATCTGTAAAAACTTTCTCCATGCCCCCAAGAAGGAGACCTTGGATAGTAGGATGGCTGGAGTCATGGCAATAACGATAGCAAGGAGACAATGCATGCTGACGCTTCGCCCTCGCCCATTGGGGGTTTCAGCGGGAGCCCTAGCGGTACTTCTACTGGCAGGTTGCGGCCCCTCCAAAGTATCCCAGTGCAACCAGCTAGCTGAGGTCGTCAACCAGACCCAGGGCTTCATGTCGGAGTTTGAAACAGAAATTCAGAGCTTTAGCCAAAATGCCTCTCAGGTCAAGAACCTAGACGACATTAAAGGAGCGGCGAGCCAGTACACCACCGCTGTCGACAAAGTTGTCACTGACCTAGATGGCTTGGTGGGCGACCTGCGCGGGACTCAGCTCAATGACGAAACGCTGGTGTCCTTTCGCGACAGCTACGTAGGCGTTGTAGAAGGCTTCAAAACTTCACTGCAGCAGGCCAGCGGCGCCATGAACTTGGTCGTAACCGTGCCCTCTGAAGCCGAACTGCCTGCCCGCATCGAAGAGTCTCAAACGCAAACCATGGAAGCTGTCAGCTCCATTGAGCAGCTGTCCCAGACGGAGTCTCAGTTGATTAGCGAGGTAAACACCTACTGTGGTGCTGCGACGCCTACACCCGAGGGCGGTACGGCTGCTCCCGAGGCAGCTCCACCCCCTGCGCAAACAGCTCCTCCCGCTACCGAAACGGCTCCTCCCGCAGCTCCTCCCGCAACGGGTCAGTAGGGGAGAAGGTGACCATTAAGGCTCTACCCGAGACCGAGATTGGGCTGTGGGTTTGAGACCGTTTGGGCCAACTGCTTGATGGCAGCATAACAGTGCCCAGTGGTGAGTAGCGCCATTAGCTCAGTTGAAGGAAACCCTCTATTCAAAGCGCTTCGGCACTGCCGAAGCGCTTTCAGTTAGGTAGGCGCCTGTAAAAACAGGACCAGAAACCTGTAGCAACAAACAAGCTAGTTCTCAGTAAAAGACGGCTTGAAAAGGCGACTTGTGGACAAGCGCGTCTCACTAACCAAACGAGCAGCGGCACTAAATGACGTTGATATAGACAGAAAGTTTCTGAACTGAGCAGAAAAAATTAGGCTTGTTCCTATACTCTAAAGAAACCTTATATCCCTGGCTGTCTCTCCTTCAGCGCTGATGGCGCTAAATGTGATGCCGGGCTGACTCTGAGGCTATAAGAAACGTAAAAGATCTCTTGACCTTGTAAAACAGGTGACTTACTGGGGATAACTAGCAAGTATAGGGATAGGGTGACAGGTTAACGCTCAGGAGAGCTGTACGGCGAGATTTTTGCTGTTAACCAGTGTATTTTGTTACTTGACGCCCCCCGCATAGAGAAGCTATTGCCTGAAAAGAAGCAATTGCTTCCCAGCAGGGGCAGCTATACAACCAACTAGCGTCAAACAGTGATCGGGGATACTCAACTCGGCGTGACCACACCAACTCAATCATCTGCCAACCCTGACCCTAACTCTTTCATGAATTTAGAGGTTGGCCCAGCAGACAAGATCTTGATGTATCTGGCCCTGGGCGCGATGAAGATGGGCGGTCACCGCTACGGCGCGTTCCTTGATGCTGCGACTACAGCGGCAAAACTTGCGATTTACAGCACCTATGTAGAGCAGGGCAACAACATCCGCAAAACAGGCTTTCTCTACCACGTTGAGCCAAAGCGGGTCAAAGCCATCATCAAGGAAGTGCAGGAAGCCTTGGAGCTGGGCCAGACG
>DATNQE010000681.1:0-6562 GCA_036702895.1 Trichocoleus sp.
ACCCAACCAATGGTGTTGAGCATCCAGAACATGGCGAGGTAGAAGGAATCCCAGGCAGAGATGTCGCAGGTGCCGCCACGGCCAGGGCCGTCGCAAGGGAAGCTGTAGCCGAAATCTTTCTTATCGGGCATCAGCTTGGAACCGCGAGCATCCAGCGCACCCTTGACCAGGATCAGGGTGGTGGTGTGCAGACCCAGTGCGATCGCATGGTGCACCAGGAAGTCGCCAGGCCCAATGGGCAGGAACAGCGAGTTGCTGGTGTTGTTGATCGCGCTCAACCAGCCGGGCAGCCAGGCAGCACCGGTTTGGGCCACGCTGTCGGGGTTCGACAGCAGGGTATCCATGCCGTAGAGCAGCTTTCCGTGGGCCGACTGAATCCACTGAGCAAATACTGGCTCAACCAGGATTTGCTTCTCGGGGGTGCCAAAGGCAACCACCACGTCATTGTGGACATAGAGACCCAGGGTGTGGAAGCCCAGGAATAGAGAAACCCAGCTCAGGTGAGAGATGATGGCTTCTTTGTGCTCAAGTACCCGATCCAGCACGTTGTTCTTATTCGAAGCGGGATCGTAGTCGCGGATCAAGAAGATCGCACCGTGAGCAAAGGCGCCCACCATGATGAAGCCAGCGATGTACTGGTGGTGGGTATAGAGGGCAGCCTGGGTGGTGTAGTCCCGCGCCATAAACGCGTAGGGCGGCAGGGAGTACATATGCTGAGCCACCAGAGAGGTGACTACACCCAGAGCAGCCAGAGCCAGGGCCAGCTGGAAGTGCAGGGAGTTGTTCAGCGTGTCGTAGAGACCGTTGTGCCCAGCACCTAGACCGCCACCAAAGGGAGTGCCTTCGGGGGGACGGTGAGCCTTGAGGATTTCCCGGATGCTGTGGCCAATGCCAAAGTTGGTCCGGTACATATGGCCAGCCACGATGAAGATCACCGCGATAGCCAGATGGTGATGGGCCATATCCGTCAGCCAGAGAGACTCAGTCTGAGGATGAAAACCACCGAGGAAAGTCAAGATAGCGGAACCCGCGCCTTGAGCCGTGCCAAAGACATGGCCAGAGGTATCGGGGTTCTCAGCGTACACACCCCAGTTGCCGGTGAAGAACGGAGCTAGACCAGCAGCGTGAGGCTTAACGGACAGGAAGTTGTCCCAACCCACATGCTGACCCCGAGACTCGGGAATCGCAACGTGGATGAGGTGACCAGCCCAGGCCAGAGAGCTGACGCCAAACAGACCCGCCAAGTGGTGGTTCAGTCGGGATTCAGCATTCTTGAACCAGGACAGGCTTGGACGAAACTTGGGCTGGAGGTGCAGCCAGCCTGCAAACAGGAAGATTGCAGACAGGAGCAGCAGGAACACAGCACCAGAGTAAAGGTCGCTGTTGGTCCGCATACCGATGGTGTACCACCAGTGGTAAACCCCAGAGAACGCAATGTTAACGGGGTTGCTTGCGCCAGCGCGGGTGAAGGCATCAACCGCAGGCTGGCCGAAGTGAGGATCCCAAATCGCGTGAGCGATTGGGCTGACGTTGAGCGGATCTTTAACCCACTGCTCGAAGTTGCCTTGCCAAGCGACGTGGAACAGGTTGCCAGACGTCCACAGGAAGATGATTGCCAGGTGGCCGAAGTGGGAGGCGAAAATCTTCTGGTAAAGATTCTCCTCCGTCATGCCGTCGTGGCTTTCAAAATCGTGGGCTGTGGCAATCCCGTACCAGATCCGACGAGTCGTCGGATCGGCTGCCAATCCTTGGCTAAATTTCGGGAACTTAGTTGCCATAGTCTCTTAAGGATTCCTCCGCGCTCTTATCCTACTGCAATAATTCGAGCCAGGAAGAAGGCCCACGTAGTGGCGATTCCCCCTAGGAGGTAGTGGGCGACTCCCACAGCACGACCCTGAGTGATGCTCAGTGCGCGAGGCTGGATAGCGGGAGCGACTTTCAGCTTGTTGTGAGCCCAAACGATAGACTCAATCAGCTCTTGCCAGTAGCCGCGGCCACTGAACAGGAACATCAGACTGAAGGCCCAGATGAAGTGGGCACCCAGGAACATCAGACCGTAGGCCGACAGCGCCGAACCGTAGGAACCGATTACCTGAGAGGCTTGCGCCCACAGGAAGTCACGCAACCAACCGTTGATGGTGATAGCGCTTTGGGCAAAGTTGCCGCCGGTGATGTGAGACACCGTGCCGTCGGGATTAACTGTGCCCCAGACGTCAGACTGCATCTTCCAGCTGAAGTGGAAAATCGCAATTGACAGGGAGTTGTACATCCAGAACAGACCCAGGAAGACGTGGTCCCAACCAGACACCTGGCAGGTACCGCCCCGACCGGGACCGTCGCAGGGGAAGCGGAAGCCCAGTTCACCCTTGTCTGGAATCAGACGAGAGCTGCGAGCAAACAGCGCGCCCTTGAGGAGAATCAGCACGGTCACGTGAATTGTGAACGCGTGGATGTGGTGCACCATGAAGTCTGCGGTGCCCAGAGTAATCGGCATCATCGCCACTTTGCCAGCTACGGCCACCAGGCCGCCACCAAAGGCATAGCTAGCGGGCTCTAGCGCGTTGGGCGCGGTAGCACCGTTGGCTGCCAAGGTGTGGATGTTTTGCACCCACTGGGCAAAGATGGGCTGAAGCTGAATGGCGGAGTCTGAGAACATGTCCTGGGGACGGCCCAGAGCCCGCATGGTGTCGTTGTGGACGTATAGACCAAAGCTATGGAAGCCGAGGAAAATACACACCCAGTTGAGGTGGGAGATGATGGCATCGCGAGAGCGGATCATCCGATCTAGCGCGTTGTCCATGTTCACCGCCGGATCGTAGTCACGCACCATGAAGATGGCAGCGTGAGCACCCGCACCGACAATCAGGAAGCCGCCAATCCACATATGGTGAGTGAAGATGGACAGCTGAGTTGGGTAGTCGGTAGCCAGGTACGGATAGGGCGGCATGGCATACATGTGCTGAGCCACGATGATGGAGATGGAACCAAGCATCGCCAGGTTCACCGCCAGCTGAGCATGCCAAGAGTTAGCCAGGTTGTAGAACACGCCCTCGTGACCGCGACCGCCGAAGAGCAGAGGATCGCCCTTGTGGCCGTCGAGGATCTCCTTCATGCTGTGACCGATGCCCCAGTTAGTGCGGTACATGTGACCGGCAATAATAAAGAGCACTGCCAGAGCTAGGTGGTGGTGGGCGGTGTCAGACAGCCAGAGGCCACCGGTCACCGGGTTTAGACCACCCTTAAAGGTGAGGAAATCTGCGTAAGCAGACCAGTTGAGGGTAAAGAAAGGAGTTAGCCCCTGGTTGAAGCTGGGGTACAGCTCGGCCATCAGGCTCTTGTCCAGGATGAACTCGTGGGGCAGGGGAATGTCCTGCGGCGCCACGCCAGAGTCCAGCAGCTTGTTGATGGGCAGAGCTACGTGGATCTGGTGACCCGCCCAGCTCAAGCAACCCAAGCCCAGCAAACCGGCCAGGTGGTGATTCATCATGGATTCCACGTTCTGGAACCACTCCAGCTTAGGTGCCCGCTTGTGGTAGTGGAACCAGCCAGCGAACAGCATCAGACCGGCCATAACGAGACCGCCAATGGCGGTGACGTAGAGCTGGAAGGTATTGGTAATACCGGCAGCCCGCCAGATGTGGAAGAAACCAGAAGTGATCTGAATGCCGTGGAAGCCGCCACCCACATCACCGTTCAGGATCTCTTGACCGAAGATCGGCCAGACCACCTGAGCACTGGGCTTGATCCCCGTGGGATTTGCCATCCAGGCTTCAAAGTTTGAAAAACGAGCGCCATGGAAGTACATGCCGCTCAGCCAGATGAATATAACGGCCAGGTGACCGAAGTGAGCGCTAAAGATTTTGCGCGAAATGTCTTCTAAGTCACTGGTATGACTATCGAAATCGTGAGCGTCGGCGTGGAGGTTCCAAATCCAAGCGGTGGTTTTGGGGCCTCGGGCCAGAGTCCGGTCGAAGTGTCCAGGCTTACCCCATCTCTCGAAGGAAGTAGGTACCGGGTCTTTATCAACCACGACTTTGGCTTTCGTCGCCTCCCGCTCGCGCGGGGTAGTTGTCATGGAGACTCTCCTCTCTCTAGACAAGAACGAGCAAACCGAGAATCGTTCGCCGATTGTTTGAAACCATACCTATCGCTATGGACAACGATAGATACGACGAACTCTCAGCGGTGATTGCTCTTGAGCATTATAGTCTCGCAGTTTGGTCGTTTTTGAGCGCGGTTAACAATATTTCAACCTGCGGAATGCCTGATCCTGCACGGGTTCCAGCCAAATCTAAAGCAAAAAATTGACCTCTAGCATAGCGTTCATTAACAAATCTCAATAAAGCAGCAACGAATTGTGTTGCGATCGCGCCCAAATTCACTCAATTCAGTTAATTAATGTAAACAAATCATTTACAAACGCTCTTCCACTCACGCTGAAATCGCCCAATAACGCGCAATGGGCGGCTTTAATCAAAGTCTCTGTTGTTTACTGATTACTCCTATTAATGATCTGCCTCCAAAAATCAAAAGCGAAAGAGCACCGTTAACTCGGGTTAAAGCTGAGAAATTAACAATGAAATGTAAACGAATGTAAAAGCAGCGGCCTCAGTGAAAACATCAGCGAAAACATCACTTCCAGGGAAATAGCCCGGTTCTACCGCTGTGAAAGCGTTTTGGCCCCCAAAAGTGACCTATGTTTATAGGGGCAAGTTAATTGACGAGACAAGCAGGTTATGGGCGGACACAGGGGCCTATACAAGGGCTTACGCAGGGGCCTAGAGAAAGTCTTACAGCAGGGCTTAGCCAGAGTAGGGCGCAGCATCATCGCCCTACTTCTAATAATCGTTATGGGATCAGGCCTTGTCAGCTGCGCCAAGCCGACGGCCCCGCAAACCCTGCTGGAAGAGCCCACCACCCAACCGAATCGGCTGACTGGCCCCATTGAAGAAGTTTCGCCCCCTGAAACTCTGCAGACCCTAAAGCAAATCATCGATGCGTATGAGCCGCAGGTGCGCATCCTCAGTCCCCGCCCCGGCGAAGTCGTGGAAGACACCAGCGTCTCCGTGCGCTTCCAGGTGCGTGGGCTGCCCCTATATAAGGATCAGCAGTGGGAATTAGGCCCTCACCTGCATGTGTTTCTAGACGACGAACCCTACCGTGCCGTCTACGACCTGTCGGAGCCGCTGATGCTAAGCGATTTAGCGCCGGGTACCCACACGCTGCGGGTGTTTGCTTCGCGCCCCTGGCACGAGAGCTTCAAAAACCAGGGTGCCTTTGACCAGCGGACCTTCCATATATATGCGCAGACCCCCCAAAAAGCCCTGGACAAGAACCAGCCGCTGCTGACCTACAGCCGCCCCCAGGGTACCTATGGGGCTGAGCCGATCATGCTCGATTTCTACCTGACCAATGCGCCGCTGCACCTGATCGCCCAGGAAGATAGCCAAGATGCCGTAACCGACTGGCGCATTCGCTGCACCATCAACGGCCAGAGCTTTGTGTTTGATCAGTGGCAGCCGATCTATTTAAAGGGATTTAAGCCGGGTCAAAACTGGGTGCAGCTAGAGCTGATCGACGAGAACGGCGACCTGATCGACAACGCCTTTAACAACACCGTGCGGGTGATCACCTACGAGCCCGGCGGCGACGACACCCTTTCCAAGCTGGTGCGCGGCGAGCTGAGTCTCCAGGAAGTAGCAGGCATTGTTGACCCAACCTACGTACCGCCTGCGCTACCAGAGCCTGAGGTTGAGGCGCAACCCACCGAACTCGCCCCCTCACCCACCGAGCCCGAGACAAACCGGGCCGACGAAACACCTGCCGAACCATCTCCCTTAGCACCCGAACCCGAGGCGGTCCAACCGGAAGTCTCTCAACCAGAGCCCTACTTTAAGGAGCAGACCCCAGAAGAGCGCACTTTAAAGGAACCCCTGCTGGAGGAGCCCCCGCTAGAAACACCTGCGCTGAAAGAACCGATTGAGGAAGCGCCTTCAGAGCAGCAACCCCTGGGCGAGCCAGCTCTGCCCGTTGCGCCAATTCCCCCTGCGATTGAGATTCCTACTACAGAAACCCCTGAACCGGAAACTCCTGAACTAGAGGCTCCTGAACCAGAAACTCCTGCCTTAGAACTCCCCCCGCCAACAAGCGAGCCCGAGGAAAAGCCGGCAGACCCAGCTGAACTCCCCAGCTCAGCTCCTGATTTTGAGCAAAATTTGCCGTCTGACAGCCCTTCTCTAAAAGCTGCGCCCCCCGAGCAAGGCTCTCTGGAGGAAGCGCCTTTACTGAGCCCGCCTGCCCCTGACGCAGCAGAGCCCTCTGAAGAACCTTCCGACGAACCCTCTGAAGAACAGCCGTTCACCCCTATTGCCCCAGATGGCTCCGAAGCTCCTACCTCCAAACGCTTCCTGCAAAACTTGAAGCAGTGGCGCCAGCAGTACCAGAAGCCCAAGGGTGCTCCGAACGTGAGCCCAGAGTTAAAAGATCGCGAGACACCGCCGCCCAGTTTGGAGGAACTGAGAGAGGAGATCCAGGAAAAGCTGCAGGAGAACAGTGAGGCCCC
>DATNQE010000683.1:0-2140 GCA_036702895.1 Trichocoleus sp.
AGGGCCTATCTGCATACAGCCACTGCTTGGTAGAAGGCATCGAAACGGGCTTAGCCGATATGGGCGCTGACGGTGTGATTTCGATTAGAGACCTGCATCAGTACGTAGAGCAAAGTTTGGAACGACTCAGTATGCAAACCCGAGCCAATCTCCATGCCGCTGGCAGCAGCCCTGACATTCAGCTTTTTAGGCTGCCCCAGTACAACCCCGAGGCGGAGTACCGGCGGGGCGTGGAGGAATATGTGACAAAGGACCAGGGCCAAATTTCGGAGCAGAGCCGCCAAGTACTCAATTTTCTGAGCACTAACTTGGGGCTAAGCGCTGAGGTCCGCAACGCCATCGAAAGCGACGTGCTGCGGCCTTACCAGGAGCGCCAGGAGCGACTGCGGCGCTATGAACAGGCCTTTACTGAAGTGATCAAGTTAGAAAATCCACCCCGTAAATCCGTGCGTCGCTGGCTGCAGCATTTGCAGCACAGCCTGTTTCTGAACTATGAGGATGTCACGCAGATTGAGACGCACATCCTCTCGGAGCAGGCACCAGCTTTTAGCCGTCCGGCCCAGCGGCTTGAGCCTGTAAGAACGGAGGTCTCTGCGGTGAGAGTCGTGCCGGTGGAGGGCGACGGCACCTACGGGCCGACCTAATTGCCTCCGGATTACTTCCGGTGATCGTGAGATCGCACCGTTGAACCACCTGTTAGTTCAGGGGTCGCTGCTGCAGGTTGCTGCGCCGGTAACTACTTGTGGCGGTAGAGTGGCAATAGCGTGAAGCGCACCAGACGCGGGAGAAGAGCGGCAATGGAAACTGCACCCTGGATGGACTGGCTGCTGGGCGGCCTGGCCCTGGCTATTTTAGCGGGAGGACTCTGGATGCTACTAAGTGGCGTCAGTGGTATGGGCGAAAAGTAAGGTGTAGCCTCCTAAAAGCCCGTAAACTTGGCTAGCAGCAGACTGTCCTACGGACGCTTAGCTGATTTAGAAGCCTGGTTGCCGGGTGCTGGGGCTTGGGAGGAATTGATAGGAATGGCCTGAGAAGAAGGGCTCTTGGCTTCGCACTGGGGAGTTAGCGCTCGACGGGCTACCCGGGTGATGTAGATGGCTGCCAAAGCTGCGACCAGCAGACTGGCTCCCTGAATGGCCACTTTTTGGAAGGTGATTTCGCCATTGAGTAGATAGGTGCCAAACGAGCCCAGGTAAGCATACAGGGCCAGCACGGGCAGCATTCCCAGCCAGGTGAAGAAGCAGTACTGCCAAAAGCTGACCTTGGTGCAGCTAAAGCCATAGTTCAGAACGTTGGACGGCACCAGGGGCGACAGGCGAGTAAGCAGCAGAATTTTCCAGCCTTTGTGCGCCAGGGCCTGATCGAGCTGCGCAAAGGTAGGGTGCTTTTCCATCCAGCGCTTGATTCGACCGCGAGCAAAGGTGCGGCCGATGACGAAGCATGCGATCGCACCTAGGGTATCGGCAATAGAGGCTACCGCTGTACCGCCCAGGGGACCAAACAGAGACCCGGCTACCAGCACCAGCACAATATTGGGCAACCCCAGAACGGTCGCTACCAAGTAGCCCAGGATGTAAACCGGCGCCGACATCGGCCCCAGCACGGCCAACCAGTTTCGCACCCCCGTAAACCACTGCTCCAGCGGCAGTTTGCTGCCCACTAGCGCAATTACCACACCACCCACCACCAGCAGCCAAAAGCGACGGCTGCGTAACCAGCTAAATCTCATGTTCTTGAAAGCGGGATTGAGCGCTCTTGATAGGAATAAATGCAGCTACCGCCCACTAAGGCCTCATGCAGTGGCTGTTGACAGAGGTGAACTGGCTAATCGCTCTAACACAGTTCCCCAGTCACTGTTTTATTAAAATTCAAGGACTGCTTACAGGCTGTAGGCCCCTACACCCCTTACTAAAGGGCATCTGTAAATAATCTTTGGCAGACTGGCGATAAACTATTCGACTGCTGCCTTAATCGCTTCGCCTAAAAAGGTTCGCCGCAGCGAGCTCTCAAATCAGCTTCAGGCACGCCGTAGTTTTGCTGACGGCACAGCAGCACCTGCGCTGCCCGCTGCTCCGCGTAGAGCCGATGCGCAAACCAACCTAGCGGTAAACCCAGCAGCAGCGTACCCAGGCCAACGCCA
>DATNQE010000688.1:0-2701 GCA_036702895.1 Trichocoleus sp.
ATTCTTCTACGAGGCGGGATGAGGAGCGGCTGCAGGATATCTTAGATACAGTCGTGCGGTAACTTACGATCGCAAACTTCATCAGCCCTTTACCTAGCACAATCCGCTCGGTGGCTAATCAGCGCTGAAACCAGGCTGTCAACGCCAACGCCAACGCATCCGCCGCATCATCAGGCCGGGGAATCTTCTCCAGATTCAGCTCCCGCGCTACCGCTGCCTGCACCTCAGCCTTATCCGCATTGCCATATCCCGTCAGCGCCTGTTTCACCTGCGCCGGGGTAAACTCCATCAGCGGCACCCGGTGCTGCGCCAACACCAGCATCACCACGCCGCGCGCCTGGGCCACCAAGATCGTGTTGCCCATGCGGTAAAAAAACAGTTTCTCGATTACCACCAGGTCCGGCTTCACCTGATCCATCAGACTGTGCAGATCATCGAAGATCGTGCAGAGCCGCAGCCCCACCTCAGTCTTTGCCGGGGTTTCAATAATGCCAAAATCTAAAACCGAAACCCCTGCCGAGCATTGAGCATCAGCAGAGGCTTCGATAACGCCAAATCCTAAAATGGCTAGGCCCGGATCGAGCCCCAGAATGCGATTAGTCAAACTTTACCGTACGCCTGTCGGCTGACGACCATTGGCAGCGGCGGCATCCGGGTCAGCCAGACCAAACACCTGGCAAAACACCTTCTCCACCTTAAAGCCAGAGTCGATAGACTCCAGCGGATCTTTGCGCAGGCGGTGCCGCAGACACAGCGTAATCACCCGGCGAATATCTTCTAGAGTGACTTCCGTGCGACCTTCGTAAGCCGCCAACGCCTTAGCTGCGCGGTTGGTGACAATGTCGCCCCGCAGACCGTCTACATCTAGCTCCGAGCACACCTGGGAAATTTTCACCCGGTGCTCATGCTCAATATTCACCGAACCTAGTCGCTCCTGAGCGTTCACCAGCCGCTGCTGCAGCTCTACCTGCTGGGCCTGGTGCGCCTCTAGAAACGCCTGGGGGTTGCGGTCAAACTCAGAGCGCTGCTCCACGATCTGCACCCGCAGTTCGGGATCTTTAACCGTGCGAATTTCAGCGTGCATACCGAAACGGTCGAGCAGCTGGGGCCGCAGTTCGCCCTCTTCCGGGTTGCCCGAGCCGACCAGTACAAACTGGGCCGGGTGGCGAATGGAAATGCCTTCACGCTCTACCGTGTTCCAGCCGGAAGCAGCAGAGTCGAGCAGCACATCCACCAGGTGGTCGTCGAGCAGGTTAACCTCATCGACGTAGAGAATGCCCCGATTGGCCTTGGCTAGCAGCCCCGGCTCAAACGCCTTGACCCCTTCAGACAACGCCTTTTCAATATCAATCGTGCCGCAGACCCGGTCCTCGGTTGCGCCTAAAGGCAGGTCGATCATCGGCACCTTTTTCTTACCCAGGGGCAGGTTGTCTACGCCGCGTTCAGCAAGCAGATCGGCATCCTGGGGGCTGCGGTTAAACGGGTCGTCCGCCACCACGTCAATTTCTGGCAGCAGATCGGCCAGCGCTCGAATCGTTGTCGACTTGCCGGTGCCCCGATCACCCATAATCATGACGCCGCCCACTTTGGGGTCAATCACGTTGAGCAACAGAGCAAGCTTCATCTCCTCCTGGCCGATAACGGCAGTAAATGGAAACACCGCGCGGCGAGGAGCAGGATTCGAGGTGGGAGGGGCTGCAACAGTAGAATTCACGGGCGCTTTCTAACAAAAGTATTAAGTGACTATCCCCCATTCTGCCATACAGCCTCCCCCGGCAAACCCTTCAAAATTAAAGGGCCAGCAATTCATCGAGAGCATCGAGCGCCTCACAGCGCACCTCGCTCGGTGTCTTGGGCTGGGGCCGCGGCGGTAGGCCGGGCGGTGGGGCCGAAGGCATAGTGGGAGCCGGGACTCGCCCGTAGAGGTAATCGTCGCAGTAGCGGCGAAAGACCGCTTCTATGGCGGCTCGGGCGTTTTTTAGCCCCCACTCGGAGGCAATGTACTCGGCTTTTTCCAGCACGTCACGGCTGAGTCTTACTTTGTTGTCATGCATAGCTGAACATCATTCGATAGCAGAAACAGTCCCCGTACGTTGGCAAACTGGGGGTCACCCATCACCGCAAACAGCCCACGGCCCATCAGCCGATCGGAGATCAGGTGGGAGCCACCACCCGTTACCAAAAAGCGAGTAACGCGGGGCATAAAGGGTGTGTACTGAGCCTTAACGGTTTGGAAAATGCCTTTGAACCAAGGGTCCAGGTATTCATCGAGCCAACCTGACCAAGCAAGCCCGGTATCGGCGTAGGTATGGCCCACGCGGAAGCCGTCCATGACGATGCAGGGGTCAGCGGTGGTGCCCAGGTTGTCGCTCAGGCGCCGATCAAAGCTGATGGCGGCAGCGAGTTCGTAGGTGCCGCCCCGGTCCATGATGTTCTCGTCGATGACTTCGCCATCGGCGTCTACCAAACGAGTAATCCAGGTGCCGCCGCCGATGTCGATGACGATGGTGTAGCCCGTGGTGGGAATGAGCCCCTGCTTCTGGGCGTAGTGGTAGGCGCCCATGCCCTCGCGCTCTACCTGCACCGACTCCACGTTGACCTTAAAATCAATGCCGTTGCGCCGGAACTCGTGCAGGCCGACCAACTGCTCCTCGATGTCCTCACCGTTGCGGCCAGGATCGGGCGTAGAGATATAAAGCTG